>CASFFJ010000107.1 GCA_949293915.1 uncultured Christensenella sp. | reverse complement strand
CGGAGAGTGTAGGATTCGAACCCACGGAAGCTTTCACTTCAATGGTTTTCAAGACCACCGCTTTCGACCGCTCAGCCAACTCTCCATATATTTAATTTTGATGTAATTAATTGTTGGTGTTTAAGTTTTAGTGTTGACAACACTAATTTTAAACAAATAACTCATATTTAAGTCTTAATGAATTAGTTGTTTATTGTTTAACCTTAGTGTTGAAATCATTAATTAAAACAAACCCACATGTTTAGTCTTAATGTAATTAGTTGTTATTGGTTATGTTTTAATATTGCTGGGTAATAATTTTAAACAAATAATTACTTTTATAGTATATCATATAAAAATTATATTGACAAGTGATTTTTAAAAAATTAATAAATAAAATTTTGATTTTGTTTAAGTTATGAATATCTATTTGAAATTCTTGGATGGATTTTGTTATAATTTATAAAAACAATCATTTACTTTATTATAAAAATGTCTTTATTTATGTCTTTGTTAAAATAACTGCCAATCTTGTTAATGTTCTTATATAATTCAACTATTTTGAGCAATTTGAAATTCTTGAATATGCAGTTTCTGTTATAAACGATTAAATAGTTTGTGGATTGTAAAAATTGTTTTTATTTAAGATTTGTTTGAGAAATTGCCAATCTTGTTAATGGCTTTATATGATTTTAATTATTTTGAGCAAATGGTCTTTGGGTGATGTAATAAACAACAGCAATTTTGTTATGGCGATTGAATTTAAGCATTTATCAAACAATATCGAAGTAAGGCATTTTTGTCTTTATCAAGCGCATAATCAATTCCAACGCGTTTTAATGCAACGAATTTATATTTTTTGCCATCATCTAGCAAGCAAATTTTAGGATTATTTATTATACTTTCGCAATTTAAAGATTTGTCAATGTTTAACAATTTTGTAGTTTTTGCTGGTCCAATCGCGCCGACAACTGCACGAATTAAAACAGCTTCAGGCTCATCAACATTTTTGCTCACAATGTTCAACAAATAATGCATACCATAGCAAATATAAATGTAAAGCGTACCACCTTTTTGCCACATTGGTTCAGTTCTTGTTGTTCTTTTCCCGTTATAAGTGTGGCAAGCGCTGTCGTTTACGCCGAGATATGCTTCTGTCTCAGCGATTTGAACACGAACAACTTTGCCATTAATGTTAGTTTGAATCCATTTGCCTATCAATTTTTTTGCAAGAGTAATAGTGTCAGTTGTAAAAAAATTTTCATCGTTTATAACTTTCATAATTATATTATATCAAATAATTAAACATTTTTTCAATAAAAATAACTTAAATTTAAGGACATACACAATTGTATGTTAAAAAGGGCATAAGCTTAAAGTTATGATTATTAAAAGAAGATATTTAGACAAAAATAACCATTTAAATATTAAAATGTTGATAATTATTAAAAATTATTAAAAAAATCAACATATGTTGAAAATTTGATTGACAAAAATTTTAGGTTCTTATAAAATTGCTAATGAAAGGAGGTTGAAATGAATATTGTTAAGAAATGGCTTAGTTGCATAATTAGTTTTGTTGCTGGCGTGCTAGGTTTAGCGCTTTCTGCTTGCTCTGGAATGATAGTCAATATTAACATTGATGCCAGTGCAGTGAATAATGCTATGAACAATTCTAGCACAGAGACAACAAAAGCATTTGAAGTGATTACAGATGGCGATTTATTTACGCAAGCAAAAGACCTTGGAATTGAAACACAATTCATTTGGTTAAAAGTTTTCGCGATAATCACATTGATTGTATCAATATTGTTGATAATATATTCAATAATCTCATTGTTGCAGAATTTGAATGTAATTAAGTCTAATCATATAGCATTTGACATCGTTGGTGTAAGTTTGGCTGTATTAATGTTAGTGGCAACTATAGGGTTAATGATTTGCTCTAATGTATATGCTAGCGCATTAGAGTCAGCATTGACAACAAGTTTGACCAGTACATATCAAACAATGACAAGTCCAGAAATAGTATCATTAATCAAATTTGATATTGTTGCTAAAACTGGCGTTTACCAACCAATAATGCTAACAGTAGGTATTGTTTTGACAATTATTGCAAGTGTGTACACAATACTTAAACGTAAATCCATATAAAATAAAATGTTTTACATTAATAAAGTAAAAATATTTTGTTGTTAAATACAAAAAAGCAATATATTAATCGTATTGCTTTTTTTAAATTAAAATGAATTGAAAATATAATAAAATATTTATAAAAAAATAATAAAAAATATTTGACAAAATTCAAAATAATATTTAATATGTTAATTGTTAGGTGGCTAGTTTGGTTATCTCGCTATTCAATTTAGCGAGATTTTTTTTTGATAAAAATCCAACATATTATGCGCTTTTTTATTTAGAGGTTGCTAGATTATGCTTTGCATTTTTTTGTTGTAATTGGAAATTATTTTTATATTTTTAACGTACCAATAGTATATAAAAATTTTGAGTTGAAAAATAATTATTTAAAACTTATAAAGTTATAATTTGTTTATTTTTATTAGTAATATATATTATTGACATTTGTTAAAAATATGTTATATTATATTTAGGAGTGAAATATGTTTTGTTATAATTGTGGGAACAAAAT
>CASFFJ010000106.1 GCA_949293915.1 uncultured Christensenella sp. | reverse complement strand
GTGTATTCAACAGGCACTACACGTTACAGCTTCACAGTATTAGATACTCCTACTAACACAGAAACATTTGAACCTACTATTTCTATCAAAAATTTAGAAAATGATTCTTCGATAGACAGTGATTCAGTTGTGAGTATAGAAGTTGAAAGTAAAGATGAGGCAGATCTTGATAAACGCCTTAAAAACGCAGTATTCAGATACTACTCAAGCAGTTCAGACAACGATTTAGAGACTGATATAAAGAATGTAATTTCAGCAATTGAATCAGATACTATCAGTGATTATTATAATAATAAATGCAACATTTTAGATGATAAAACTTTTGTTACAAGAATGGAAGACAAAGGTTATGTTGGATTTGAAGTGGTTGAACAAGATGAAGATTCTTCTAACAAATTCATTCTAGAATTAACTGATTATAATAATCAACCTAATTTGACAATTGTTGCATTGACCATCTGTGACAATTCTGCTATTGCGCTTGACACTAGAACATTAAAATTTAACGATTTAACTGAAACAGATGCACCTAGTTGGTCAGTTCAAGATTATGGCGATTTCTTATTGGATGGCGATATTGTCGCAACTGATGAAGAATATGAGCAATTTAGCGAAGTGACATTGCCAACAATCAAATTTATTGATATTGATGGTTCATTGGCAAGAAAAGTTAGTTATTATATTGATTCTCCTATACAAGATGGAATAGGCGTTAAATTCTTGTCTCCTATCAAGAAAGATGTGATGAATTCAGATAACACAATCGTGGGTGGTAAGATTAAAACTACAAAAGTAGGTACTTATTATGTAGTTTATTCTGCTACTGATGATGCGGGCAATACAAGTGTGGTTTATTTCACTTTCAAAGTTGTTGATAATTCAGATCCAATCTTGGATGTAAGTATTACTAGCCAAGATGAAAGTGTTAAGTTTACAGGTGATACTGTAACAGGTGAAATTGGTGCAATTATATCATTCGACCCAACTGTTTATACTTCTGATGGTACGGATGTAACTAGTCTAGCAACAATTGGCACGATTCAAATTGATGATGGCGACAAAGGGCTTGATTACGAAGCTTATGGCGATGAAATGACTTGCCAATTTAATGATGCGGGCGAATATGTTGTTAAATTCACTGCCACTTATAATGGCAAAACGGTTGAGATTACAAGAAATATTTCTATTAGTGAACCAGAACTTGAATGGAATGGAACTATTAACTTGCAACAAACTGCAACTCAAGGCGAAGTTATCAATCTTCCAGAATGGACAGCCTCTCAAGGTAACAAAATAGTAACTGCCACTATTACAGTTAAAGGTACTAGCAATCAAGATATTGAACTTAAACAAGTAACATTGGATAATGGTTTAACAGTGTGGCAATTTACTACTGCTACGGATGCTAAGGGAGATTATAAAGTAACATACACTGCTAAGACTACAGGTGCTAGTCCAATTAGTGAAACATTCACAATAAAAGTGGGCGATAATGTTGGGCCTACATTCTCAATGCAACACAAAAATGATCTCGAACAAGATATAATCTATGATGGTGAGCATAATATTGAATATAGTGTAGACCTAAACAAAACAAAACGAACTTTGACTATTACAGCAAAGAGCAATGGTAAAACAATTTATTCATACAATACTAACCTAATCATTAAAGATAAAGATGATATTGGCAATACACAAACAGTTACAAGTTGGTCTAAACTTACTATCGAATTATTAAAAGATGGTGATGTTATCTCAGATTATACAACAGATGATGATAACAGCAATCATAAGACTTACACTATTTCATCAACTGGCGATTATACTTTGAGATTGTCAATGTCGGATTATTATAATAATCCAAGCGAGGAAACAATCAATTTCAGTGTAAAGACTAAGACTGAAGTAAAAGAAAACAATGATTTAGTTATTGGTACTGTGCTTATTATTGTATCACTTGTTATACTTGCTGGCGTAATATTATTCTTTACGTTTACTGGTAGACCAAAGAAGAGCAAAAAGTCTAAATCTAAAACTAACAAGAAAAATAAATCAGTAAAATCTCAAACAGAAAGCGAAGATGAAATAATCGTAGAAGAAGATGCTTCAACTGATGATGAAGAGATTGTTGAGGAAGAAAAGTCAGATAAAACTGACTCTGAAAATTAAATAAAAAAAAGAAAACTCGTTAAAAATTGAGTTTTCTTTTTTACTATTTTTTCAATATGATTATTAAATAAAAATTTTAATATTCTTAATAAAAATCTTTTTTTGTATTATTTTACTTAAATATTTATCAAAAAATTTATGCTTAAAGATAGGTTTTGAAAATTATTACTATTTATTATCAATCGTTTATTTTAATTTACGTTTTAGTTTAGCAATTTCTTCACGTAGTTTAATCGCGGTTTCAAAGTCAAGTTGACTTGCCGCCGTGTTCATCATACCTTTTAATTGTTCAATTGTTTTAATAATGTCTTGTTTAGACATTTTCTTGTCATTATTGTCTGTGCGAATTTTAAGCGAGTCCACTATCGCTTTTTTAACAGTCATAGGTTTTACATTATGCTCTTCATTATATTTTTGTTGAATTGAGCGCCTACGTTCTGTCTCATCTATTGCTTTACGCATACTATCTGTCATATTGTCAGCATACATTATAACACGACTTTCGCTGTTACGTGCGGCACGACCGATAGTTTGTATCAATGAGGTGGCAGAGCGCAAAAACCCTTCTTTATCCGCATCAAGAATGGCGACAAGTGTAACTTCTGGCAAGTCTAAGCCTTCACGCAACAGATTGATGCCAACTAGTACATCAAATTCATCCGCACGCAATTCGTTAATTATTTTTACACGTTCTAATGTGTCAATATCGCTGTGTAAATATTTTACTCTAATGCCATTTTCTCCGAAATAATTAGTCAAATCTTCTGCCATTTTTTTAGTAAGCGTTGTTACTAAAACTTTGCCTTGGTTATGCGTTACTTTTTTAATTTCATCATACAAATCATCTACTTGACCAGTACTTGTTCTAACTTCAATCTTAGGGTCAAGCAAATATGTTGGTCGAATCACTTGTTCAACTGTTTGCCCAGATAGTGACAATTCGTAATCATTAGGCGTTGCGGACACATATATTGTCTGCCCAATTCGGTTATTAAATTCTTCAAAGTTTAATGGTCTATTGTCGTACGCACTAGGTAGGCGAAAGCCGTATTCCACTAAGTTTGTTTTTCTAGCGCGGTCGCCATTGTACATCCCACGCACTTGTGGTAGAGTTATATGACTTTCATCCACAAATAGCAAGAATCCATTAGGGAAATAATCAAGCAATGTATATGGTGGTTCGCCCGGATTGCGCCCATCAAAATATCTTGAATAATTCTCTATGCCAGAGCAGTAACCCATCTCTTGCATCATCTCAATATCATAGTTAGTACGCTCGCGTATACGTTGCGCTTCGATGTATTTATCTTGATTCATAAAATATTCTTCACGCGATTTTGCATCAATCTTTATCTGTTCAAGCGCTTGTTGTAAGCGTTCGCTACCAACAGCATAGTGACTGGCAGGGAAAATGCTAGCGTGTTTAAGCCCATTTAAGACACGTCCACTCACTACTTCAAACTCACTAATTTTTTCTATTTCGTCATCAAAAAATTCGACACGTATTGCACGCTCACTACTATCTGCGGGGAATATGTCCACAACATCACCGCGTGCACGAAAGGTAGAGCGCTGAAAATCAATATCATTACGTGTATATTGAATGTTTACTAGACGTTTGATTAATTCTTCACGTGAAATTTTGTCGCCAATGCGTAAAGATATGTGCAAATCATAATATTCTTTTGGTGCACCCAAGCCATATATACACGATACACTTGCCACCACAATCGTATCACTGCGTTCAAGCAAACTGCTAGTAGCACTATGTCTAAGTTTATCAATCTCATCATTCACACTCATATCTTTTTCTATATAAGTGTCGCTACTGACAATATATGCTTCTGGTTGGTAATAATCGTAATATGATACAAAAAATTCAACCCTATTGTTAGGGAAGAATTCACGAAATTCGTTGCAAAGTTGTGCTGCAAGCGTTTTGTTATGCGCTAGTACTAGAGTAGGTCGATTAACGCGCGCGATCACATTAGCCATAGTAAAAGTTTTGCCACTGCCTGTGACACCTTTTAGAACTTGTGCTGATAACCCATCATTAATACCCTCTACAAGCGAATTGATTGCTTCTGGCTGGTCGCCTGTTGGTTTAAATTTGGACACTAATTCAAAATCTCGATATTCCATACATTAAATCCAAACGAACAACATTCTAATGAATACACCGACTAGTGCGCTGACAACAGCCAAAATGGCGCTTCTGCCTAGCCAAAACAACCAATTACGCTTGTTGTTGGATAATTCCCTATGGAATCCCTCGCCTTTAAGTTTGAGCGAAACGCAATAAATTGGATTACCTTTTTTGTCCGACTTAAAAAGTTCAATATAATTGTCATAACTGAGATTAGTCATTATTTTTTCTAACTCATCAGGATATATTACGTATTTATCTGCAACAAATGATATAATTTCGCGTGGAGAAATAAGGCAAGATTTCTTGCCAGTACACTTTTGATAGACATATTCCATTACATATTTCTCTTTAAAATTTAACATTCAGTTCCTTTATATCAATACATAGAAAAACATTATAATCGCTAGCAAACTACCTACAAATGCGGACAATCCTACATATAAATAAGTCAAAAACGCGTTTTTTTTCTTGTTTTTTTGACTTTTACTGCCTTCTTGCTCTAAATATATACGTGCTTTTGGAAGTAGTGAATAGCAATACGTATTTTCTTCACTAAATTTGATGTTGATATACTCTTGTTTTTCTAAAAACTCAATAATTTGCCTAATACTATCCGCATCGTACTGCGATTTATTAGCTATTACTGCAATAATCTCTTCGCTGGTTACCACTTTATATGTTGAGCCATCAGCAAGTTTATTGAGCGTTTTTAGTAGACTAATTGATTTCTTGTCCAACATAAATTCTCCTATATTATATCATTTAGAAATATTTTTTGCAATCTTTTAAATATTATTTATTGTAACTTTTGATATCTTTATAAGGGAAATTTATTTTTTATTGGTATTTATCAGCTTTTCATATTCTAATACGCAATCTTTAATGTAATTAAACGCAATTTCGTATGGGGTATCTGTTGTTAAATCTATACCTATTTCTTTCAACATTTCAATATCGGGTTTATTTGTGCCATTTTTTAAGAATTTAATATACTTTTCACTAAAATTATTGTCAGACAAAATTTTCTTAACAATGCAAATTGCAGTCACAAGCCCAGTTGCATAACTAATCACATAATATGCCTCGTAAAAATGTGGAATACTTGCCCATTCGAATTGTATAAGTTTAGGTAATTTTAGCACTTTGCCATAGTACTTTTTCTTTAAGTCAAAATAAAAATCATTGAGTTCTTGGTGTGTGATAGGTATATCTTGTTCTACACAATTATGAGCATAAACTTCAAATTCACTAAACAGTACTTGCGTATAAATAGTTTTACGTATAGTGTCCAATAGTTTATATAAATAGGCTTCTTTTTCTTTACCTTTTGATTGAACAATGTATTTATTTAATAATAAAATTTCATTCACTATGCTGGCAATTTCGGCAAAAAAGACTGTAATATCTGCTTTTGTTTTTGGCTGAGCAGAATTGTAATACTCTGCATTTATACAATGTCCCATTTCATGAGCTAAAGTAGTTATCGAATCAAAATCGTATAAATAGTTCATTAATATCAATGTCTTTTCGCCATATATATTCGTACAATATGCAAGCGAATTTTTATCTTTGTTAGGTAAGTAATCAATAGATTGGTCAGTAAACTTATTTTTAACAAGACTTAAATATTCTTCGCCAAGTGGGGTTAAAGCATCTAGAATATTATCTTGTGCGCTTTCAATACTAATTTTGCCACTGATTTCATTTTTTTGAAACAAATCGTAATACGAAAAATCTTTTAAATTTAGTTTTTTCTTCAATGCTTTAATAAACCTATTCATTATAGGAATGTTTTTATTTGTGTGTTTAATTATGTTATCGAACACTTCACGTGGCATATTGTTAGTAAATAATTCTTTTTCTAGTAAACTTGTGTATTTTTCAAGATTTGATTGAAATTTATCTATCTCAATATCATTAATATAAATAGAAGCGAACGTCTTGTTTAAATCTTTATATCCGCTCAACATAGATTCAAATGTATTCTTTTTTAATGTTCTATCTTTGCTACACAATAACTTTGAATATGTGATATTATTTAGTTTATGTGCTTTACCTTGACTGTCAATCGCATCCTTAAATTTCATTTCATTGTCTGACAATATTGAGTGAATGTTAGAATTATTGCCTAAAAATTTACTCATTTTTGATAAAAGTAGGCTATCATATTCACTCAGTTTGTGAGGTTTTAATTTAATTATATCTTTAAAGTAATTATCATAGTTACTAAAGCGCTTTTCACTCGCCAGACTCATTAAATATTCATCACTCAATTCGTGTAATTCAGACTGAATATATGATGATGCTATGCTTATTTTAGTACTCAATGTTTCATATCTATTGATTAAGCGCAAAATTTTAATATCATTTGCATCTACATTAAGCGAATTATAAAGATAATAACCTAATTTTTGAATATTGTGCTCATATTTCTCGTATTTAGTCAATAATTCGTATAATTGATTTCTATCATTTAATTTTCCTTTATATTTAGGAATGATTGAAATATAATTTTCCATTATCTTAAAAATTTCTTCAATCTCTTCATCGTTTGCAATAATACTATCTAAATTCCATTTGTACTTTTTGTCTATTTTGTTCCTTAATTGCATAAGATTACTCCCTTTATATAATATTTTAATTTTTTTTTAGTTTTAGTCAACTATATTCAAATTTAATCATTAATTTTTTTCAAATTTAATATTATATATTAGTTGACAGATTATTATTGACATTTTTCGCGTTTTGTTGTATATTTTTAATAAGGAGAGAGTATGAGAAAAATTTTGTTAATATTATGTATCGCTTTTGTTGTGGTGTGCTATGGATATCCGTGTTTTGTTTTGCCAATTGGAACATATAAATATACAGCAACAACAAAAATTGGCGATAAAGAGATTAGTACTACCACAACATATGAATTTGATTTTAAAGGCAATGCTGTGATAAAAAATGGCGATGTAGAGACAGAATATAAGTATAAATTAAAAGGTGATGAGATTATCCTCAGCCTTGATGAAGAATTTGATGACAATGACTTAAAAATACAAATTAGTTCAATGTATAAACTGAACGGAGCAATCAATAGTATTGGAATGTGGATAACAATCGGTGTTGGTGTACTCGCATTTGTATTGGTAATCACAATTCCGCGCAAAAACTAGGACGCATTAGCGTTCTTTTTTATTATAAAAAACACAGACTAAAAATCTGTGTTTTCTTTTTCTAATTCAACTTTGAGTTTTGCATATTCTTTTTCTAAATTTTGTATTCTTAATTGACTTTTTGTAAAAAAAAGAGGTTAAATCAACAAAAAGTAGCACTTGATTTAAATATTTCTCGCGAAGCATTGTCTTATATGAAAATGGTAAACGCGAACCAAATTTAAAATTGCTTTTAGATATGAGTAGATATTTTAAAGTATCTATCGAATACTTAATAACAGGTAAGGACAAATTGTAAATATTTTTCATTGTGTTGAAAAATATTTATTTTTTTGTTATAATATGTATGTTTAATTACCAATCGGAGAAAATTAATTATTATGATAGATAAAATTGTTGTTAGGGGAGCGAAAGAAAATAATTTAAAAAACATTGACTTGACTATCCCTAAAAATAAACTGATTGTATTTTCTGGTGTCAGTGGATGTGGAAAATCGACTCTTGCTTTTGACACTATTTTTGCAGAGGGACAGCGCAGATATATGGAGAGTTTATCTAGTTATGCAAGACAATTCTTAGGGCAGATGAACAAACCTGATGTGGAGAGTATTGAGGGGCTTAGTCCATCAATTTCTATTGACCAAAAGAGCACGAATAATAATCCACGTTCAACAGTCGGCACTATCACTGAAATATATGATTATTTGCGTTTGCTTTTTGCACGTATTGGTAAGCCGTATTGTCCAAATTGCAATAGACCAATCACAGTACAAACGTTAGACCAAATTGTAGATAAAATTTTAGAATACCAAGATGGGACAAAAATGCTAATAATGGCGCCAATTATTCGTGCGCAAAAAGGTACACACGAAAAGACACTTGATGCTATACGAAAAGATGGATTTGTGCGTGTTATGGTAGATGGCGATTTGTATTCATTGGATGACAACATTGTAGTTGATAAAAACAAGCGACACGATATTTATGTTGTGGTTGATAGAATTGTTAAGCGTGATAATATCATCTCGCGTTTGACTGAATCTGTGGAAAAATGTTTACAAATGGCGGATGGGTTAGTGGTCGTAAATGCAAATGATGAAAATAAGCTTTATAGCGTGAAATATAGTTGTGTGGATTGCGGTATTAGTATCCCAGACATTGAGCCATCATTATTCAGTTTTAACAATCACGCGGGTGCGTGTCCTAAATGTGCAGGTTTAGGATATGTAATCAAAATTAGTGAAAGCGCTATTGTTAAAAATGATAGATTGTCAATCAACGAAGGTGCTTTGAGTGTAATGGGGTTCAATATTGATGCCACTGGTATAACTAAAAAGGCATTAAACAAACTAGCAAAAGAGCATAATTTTACGCTTGATACTCCTTACTATAAAATCCCAGTTGAAGCACGTGAAATTTTAATTAATGGCGAGAAAGGAGAAGGCGAAGTTGCACCAAATTTACATCAATATTTAATGCAAAATGGTATGCGTTTTATGGGTATTATACCTGACCTTTTACGCAGATTTCAAGACTCTAACAGCGAGTATATTAAAGAAGAAATTTATAAATTAATGACAGAAGACACTTGTCCTGAATGTGCGGGTAGACGCCTTAATCCAAGCGCTCTGTCTATCAAAATTGATGGGAAAAATATTGCAGAAGTGTGCGATATGTCTATAATCAAAATTTATGGTTTTATTAATGATTTAAAATTAAGCAAGACGGACAAGTTAATAGCGGAAACTATCATTAATGAAATCAGCGCACGCTTATCATTTTTAGTCAATGTTGGGCTTACTTATTTGACATTATCGCGTAGGGCAGGCACACTATCTGGTGGCGAATCGCAGAGAATTAGACTTGCTACACAAATAGGTAGCGGTTTGAGTGGAGTCTTGTATATTCTTGATGAGCCAAGTATCGGATTGCATCAACGAGACAATGACAGATTGATTGACACGCTAAAAAATTTGCGTGATTTAGGGAATACTCTGATTGTGGTAGAGCACGATGAGGACACGATTAGACAAGCCGATTATATTGTTGATATTGGACCAAAAGCGGGGGTTAATGGTGGTAAGATTGTTGCGCAAGGCAGTGTGGATGACTTGATTGCATCAAGCGAATCAATCACTGGTAAATTTTTATCTGGCGAAATGAGAATTGATATACCAGCCAAAAGGCGAAAGATAGAAAAAGGTTACATTCATTTATTAGGTTGCAAAGAGCATAATATTGTTGACCTTGATGTCGCCATTCCAAAAGGTGTCTTAACTTGTGTGACAGGGGTTAGCGGTAGTGGTAAATCTACGCTTGTAAACGACATTTTATATCGCGCGTTATTTAATAAACTCAATCGTAGGGATAAAGATAAAAACATTTTAGACATTTTAGATATTGATGAGATTGACAAAGCAATTATGATAGATCAAGCGCCAATAGGTAGGACACCTAGGAGTAATCCTGCAACATATTCGGGCGTGTTTACTGACATTCGTGAATTGTTTGCATCCACGCCAACAGCAAAAGAAAAAGCATTCAATTCGAGCAAGTTTAGTTTTAACGTGCCGGGTGGGAGATGTGAAGCGTGTGCTGGTGATGGTGTTAAACGCCTTAGAATGTATTTTATGGCAGATGTTTATGTGCCGTGTGAAGTGTGTG
>CASFFJ010000105.1 GCA_949293915.1 uncultured Christensenella sp. | reverse complement strand
TGAACAAATATCTTTGTTTGAAAATCATCAACATTGTTTATCAAATTATTATGCTACTTATAATTGTGGCGAACGAGCAGGATATGCCGGCACTTTAATTTTAAGTAAAACAAAACCCGATAAACTAATCTATAATATGGAAGACTTTTGGACTGACAATGAAGGTAGAACAACCACTGCAATTTTTGGAAATACTGCATTAGTTAACGCATACATTCCGAATGGCAATATTAGACTTGACTTTAAAATGCAATATTTGTCGGCATTAACAAAATATTTAAAAAAACTAAAAGAAAAATATAATGTTATTTGTGTTGGCGATTTTAACATTGCTCATAATGAAATCGACTTATCTCACCCTGAACAATGTAAAAACAAATCAGTTTTCTTGCCTATTGAGCGAACTGCTTTTAGTGAGTTGCTGGCAATCGGCTTAACGGATTGTTATAGATTTATCAACCCAGAGAAAGTCGAATACACTTGGCGAAGTTATCGCTCTCGTTATGATGAAAACTATAATAGTTGGAAATACAGAATTGACTATATTTTAGTATCAAATAATTTAAATAGCAAAATTGAAGAATGCAATATTCTTGATTTGCCTTATAGCGACCATCTTCCAGTTGTGTTAAATATAAAGGTGGATTTATAAAAATATCTAACAAGTTAGAAAGTTATAACAAAATTATTGAATTAGGATTGAATAGATTTCCAGAAAAAATGTTTAAAGCAAATCAACTAGATTTGGTAGAAGATTTATAAATCAATATCCAACAAAGTTTTATGCCATAAGAGATAAATCAAATATAAGAGATAAATCAAATATGGCACTAACATTTTTTATGGCTACACCACTATTCATTAATAATATTAGTGAAGGGCTGAATTATTAATTGTCCCATTGAGAATAGTGATGTTAAATTTAAGATTATCGTTTTGTTTTTTCTTAGTTATGTGTTATAATAAATATATGGAAAAGTTTGTTATCGTTGATGGAAATAGTTTGATAAATCGTGCGTTTTATGCATTACCAATGCTTAGAAGCTTGAGCGGAAAGCCATGCAATGCGGTGTATGGTTTCTTGAATATGGTTCTTAATGTTATTTCAAAAAATCAACCTAAATATTTTGCAGTTGTTTTTGATGCGGGCAAGCATACTTTTAGGCACGATATGTATTCAGAATATAAAGGCAAACGCGACAATATGCCAGAAGATTTAGCAGAGCAATTGCCTATTTTAAAGCAAGTATTAACTAGTATGAATATTAAGATATTAGAGCAATCTGAGATTGAAGCGGATGACATTATTGGTAGTTTGACTAGGAAATTTACTCAAGATTTTTACATTGTATCAGGCGACAAAGATTTATTGCAGTTAATCAATAAAAATACGACAGTTTGGCTCACGCAAAAAGGGATTAGCGAAGTAAAAGCGGTTGATGAGCAAGTGCTAAAAACAGATTTTAATCTCGAACCTTATCAAGTTATTGAAATGAAAGCATTGATGGGGGATAGTAGTGATAATATTCCAGGTGTGGCAGGTGTAGGTAAAGTTACAGCCAATAAACTTATCGAACAATATCAAAATATAGACAATCTTTATTCGCATATTGATGAAATAACTGGTAGTTTAAAGAATAAATTGATTGATAATAAAGCTATGTGTTATTTGTCACGACAACTCGCTACCATTAAATTAGATGTTCAGATAGATGCGAATATTGATGAATTTGAGTATACTATTCCGTTTAATCAAACAACTTATGATTTGCTTAGCGAATTAGATTTTAAGTCAATTCTAAATAGAAAAGAGTTGTTTGACTTGACCGATTCTCAACAATCTGTTCAAACGCTAGAATGTGTCAAGCACGAAATTGTAACAACTGAAGATTATGACCAAATGATAAGCAAAATTGGGAATAGTTTTGCCATATTTAGTTATGAGTTTTATTTTAGTTTTGCTATTAATGAATGTGAATATATTTTATATAAAAATAACGCTATATTTACAGAAATTTTGCCTAAATTGAAAATTTTAATGCAAGATGAGACAAAGCAAAAAGTGGCGTTTGATTGTAAAGAACTTATGCACGAAATGAGTTATTATGATATTAAAATAAACAACTATTTTGATGTGTCGATTGCGATTTATATTGCGAATGAAATGGATGCAGAAATCACATTTTCTGACACGTTAAAATTAAATAATATTTCAACAGATGCTTATGCTAATAGCATATTGAAGTTAAAAGAAATTTATATGACTAAATTGATTAATAATCTTAGTTTAAAGTTGTATAATCAAATAGAGTTACCACTTGTCGAAGTCTTGTTTGATATGGAAAAAACAGGAATAAAAATCGATGTTGAACAAATCAAGAATTTAAGCCAAGCCTATCACGAAGAATTAAAAGATTTACAAAAGAATATTTGGAATTTAGTTGGAGAAGAATTTAATATCAATAGTCCAAAACAGTTGCAAGAAATTTTATTTGAAAAATTAAATCTAAATTATAAAGGCAAAAAGGGTACATCAATCGAAGTTTTGCTCGCATTAAGAGACCAACATAATGTGATAGACTTAATAATTCGTTATCGCAAGATAAGTAAATTAATATCCACTTATTTAGATGGAATGTTGCAATATGTTAGCAATGATGGTAAAGTACACACTACATTTATGCAACGCACAACCTCTACTGGTAGGCTAAGCAGTAGAGAACCAAATCTTCAGAATTTACCTATTCGAGATGATGAGGGCAAAAGCCTTAGAAAAATGTTTAATTCTTCGTTTGAAGGTGGCACATTAATTAGTGCGGATTATAACCAGATTGAATTGCGCTTGATGGCAAATTTCAGTGGTGATGAAAATATGATTGCTGATTATTTGTCTGGCAAAGATATTCATACAGCCACAGCAAGTAAAATTTTTGCAGTCAATGAAAATGAAGTAACCAGCCAAATGCGAAGAATTGCTAAATCAGTTAACTTTGGAATAATATATGGTATAAGCGCGTATGGACTCAGTCAAAATATAAACGTATCCCCAAAAGAAGCGGGTGAATTTATAAATAAATATTTGTCAATATATCCGCGCGTAAAAAAATATGGCGAAGAGTGTATTGATTTAGCAAGACAAAATGGTTATTCAAAGACAATTATGGGCAGAATTCGTCATATCAGCGACATAAATTCAAGGAACTTTTTAATGCGCAGTTTTGCTGAACGTACTGCAAAGAATATGCCTTTGCAGGGCAGTGCTA
>CASFFJ010000104.1 GCA_949293915.1 uncultured Christensenella sp. | reverse complement strand
TTCAACAATCTCAATAATTATAATTATAATATTTTCATATTTCCAAGCTATGCTTAGGATGCCAAACAGTATTTTTATAAATAATTATATAATAGTTTGTACACATAAGCGTAATTATGAGAAGACTTCTGCATTGCGAACATCATTTGAATATTTAAGTTATTCGTTAATAAGTTTAGTTTACTCACAACTATTAGTTGTATTTAATAATAATTATGGGGTTTCTATGTTGGTATATATTGGAATATTTGCTATACCAATGATAATTAGTTTAGTGGTATTCATTCGATTATTATGCAAAAAATATGCTCAAAAATTTACAATAATAAAAAAAGAATATACAGAGGATTAAACTGAGTAATTAAATTATAAAAAATCTGTATATATTTTTTTAAAATAAGATTATTTGTTGATAGATTAATACAATGAAAAAAGGTCATAATTAATGACCTATTTTTTATGGTGTAAGACATACAAACTAATTCGAAATAGATTAATTGCTGGCATAATTTCAAAACACTCCATCAAAGCAACCTCATAGCACATATTGTATCCTTCTTAATGCTGCTATCTTCCGATCCTGACATGATTCGTAGGGCAATATTGTATGAGACCTTAATTTCAACATATTTTAAAACTACTCAACACAACTAAAACTATCCCTCAGTTAGCGTATCAGCCTCACTGTAGTGGATTGTGAGTACAGGGCACCACTAGCTCCCCGCCTAGTACATCTTACTGTTATAGTATATATCAAAAATATTAAATTATCAAGTCTTTTTTGAAAAAAAATTAATGTATAAAATAAAAAATGAGTATTGACATGTCGAAAATTTAGTGTTAATATAAGTCAAGTGAGGTATATATGGCAAATTTAAATATTTTTTCAAAGCACATTAATTATGATATATATTTAAACAAAATTAATTATGCGGATGTATATGATAATATCATAGCATTTGCGATAGAAGATTTTGAAATCAAAGCTAAAAAATTGGGTAAAGATAAACAATCTCCAGAAGATTATTTTACAACTGATAGAAATGGAACTATAACAATAGATAATAAGACATATAAAATTAACGATAAAAGTTTTTTCACTATTATTGAAAAAATTGTTGCAAGTTCGATAGATGAAATGTATAAAAAGGAATTTGTCTCATATGTAAATCGAGATTTGAAAATTTCAAATTTAAGCTTTCAAAAAGAGTACGAATTTAAAAATAAGTTTATCATCAACTTGTATAAACACATATCTCAAAAGAAATATAATGATGTAGATTATGAAGAAAGAAGAAAAATAATAATCAATCAAAGATATGCAAACTTAACTGAGTATTTAAATAGTCAGATTTATTCTATTATTTTATGTATGAGTTTAGATGCAAAAAAATATTTATCTACAGGTTATGAATTTAAATATTAATCATAAATTAAAAATATTTAAAAAGGCGCAAGCCTTTTTTTTTATAAAATCTATGTTTTTTTATTTGTTAGTTTATTTTATTTATGTTATAATAATCAAAGGAGAAATATATGTACAAAAATAGCAATGCAGAAAGATTTATATTGGCATACAATAATATTGATTATAGTTTGCGTGCAATATATAATTTAAAGAGAAGTATGTCTTTTACCGATGTGATTAGGCGCTGTGTTACGCTTAATTCTGTTGTAAGGAAATATGAGGATGATTTAATAACATATGGAAGGTTGCGTAATGCGATTATCCATCAAGGCAACAATAAATTTATAATTGCAGAACCACACGATGATATTGTTAAGAAAATTGAACATTTAGCAGGGCTTATAACCGAGCCTCCAAAAGCGTTAGACAGAATAGGTAATAAAGAGGTCATTACAATCAATAAAGATTTCAAACTTGATAAAACAATGGAATTGATTTCACGTACAGGATATGGTAATTTACCTATTTATGATGGAGATGTGTTGATTGGAATATGTAATGCAAGAAAACTAATCACACTATTAGGGCAAAAAATTGCAGAGAATATCAATTTGCAAGAATATGTATCAAACACTTGTGTTGGCGATGTCCTTGAAGAGATGGGTGAAGATTATTATTTTATGTTGGCGGATGAAGATTTGACCATTGATACCGCAATGAATAATTTTGAAAACAATAGGAAATTGTTAATTATTTTAATCACTGTTGATGGTAAAGAAAATGGCAAACCGCTAGCAATCATATCTTCTGCAGATATAATTGATATGAAAAAGATATTGGATGTGTATTAATGCGCGTAGCAAATGAATGGACTGAATATCAAGTGTTAGATACAGCAAATGGTGAGAAATTGGAGCAAATTGGTGGATATATTTTTTTGCGCCCTGACCCACAAGTTATCTGGAACAAAGATAAAGATTTATCTAAAAATAAAATAGATGCTAAATATAAACGTGTCAAGGATAAGTCTGGCGAATGGACACTTAGTAATCGAATGCCAAAATCGTTTACAATTTCACGAAAAGGCATTAAATTCCATATCGAACCAATGAATTTTAAACATATTTGTTTATTCCCAGAACAAGCGGTCAATTGGGATATTATGACCGACTTAATTAAATCTGCCAATCGAGAGATTAAACTATTAAATTTGTTTGCTTACACTGGTGGAGCGAGTGTGGTATGTGCGCTAGCTAATGCTAAAGTGACACATGTTGATGCATCAAAAAGTATGATAGAGATTGCAAAAATCAATGCAAACTTAAATAACATTTCTAACATTCGTTACATACTTGATGATTGTAAAAAATTTGTTGAAAAAGAAATCCGTCGTGGAAACACTTACGATGCAATTATCTTAGATCCGCCATCATTTGGACGTGGACCAAATAAAGAAGTATGGAAAATTGAAGATGATATTTTTGACTTTGTTCGCTTATGTTCAAAGCTGTTGAGTGATAATCCATTGTTTGTTTTAATCAATAGTTACACTACAGGCTTACAACCGACTGTTATGGCTAATATTCTTAATACAACCATTTCAGGTGGCAAGACTGAGTGTTATGAGGTTGGTTTAGCTACTAAACAAGATGGAGTGATTTTGCCTTGTGGATGTAGTGCGATTAAAACTTTTAAATAATAATTTTTTAAATAGAACATAAAAATCAATAAAAAAATTTAAAAAACTATAAAAAAATAGTAAAAATCAATAAAAAATCATAAAAAATAATAAAAACAATAAAAATTATAATAAAAAATTACAAAATATAAAAATAATAAATTTTCAAAAATAGGATGATTATGATAGAACCAAAAATTATTTATGAGGACAACCATATAATAGTGGTAATAAAGCCATTTAACATTGCTGTACAAGAAGATAGCAGTGGCGATATTGATATGCTGACTATTATCAAAAATTTTATTAAAGAACGTGACAAAAAACCAGGTAATGTTTTTTTAGGGTTAGTGCACAGATTGGATAGGCCAACAGGTGGCGTTATGGTGTTTGCTAAAACGAGCAAAAGTGCAAGCAGATTATCAAAACAACTCAAAGATAAAGAATTAAAAAAACGATATTTATGTGTAGTGAATGGCAGACCGCAAATTGTTGAAAACAAGCTGACAACATACTTAAAAAAGGATGAAAAAACCAACACTGTTCATATCGCACCAAAACTAGAACAGGGTAGTAAAGAAGCAGTGCTAGAATATAAAGTTTTGAATACAAAAAATCATTTATCATTGATTGATGTTAATCTAATAACTGGCAGGAGTCATCAAATTAGAGTTCAGATGTCAAGTCAATTGAATTGTCCAATTTATGCAGATTATAAATATGGAGATACAAAGCACACAGGGCAATTAGCACTTTGGGCATATGAATTGAGTTTTATTCATCCTATCACAAAACAAAATATGAAATTCAAAGTTGCACCAGATATGTTAAATATTGCTTTTAAAAATTTTGAAAATGATATAAATTTAATGATAAATAACTAAAAAATTATAAAATT
>CASFFJ010000103.1 GCA_949293915.1 uncultured Christensenella sp. | reverse complement strand
CCTTACCTCGACTCTAACCCCTATCTCTATGCTTTGACTATTATATTGTATATTGTGCTTTTCTGCAAAATTCTGTAACCAACCTGAGCCAGTCCTTCCAGGTGCAACTACTACATAATCTGCTAACATTTTGTGATACACACCAGATTTAGTGTATATAATTTCATTAATATTGTTGTCATCTGTGATGATATCTTCAACACATCCACTTTCTATCAACGTTACATTATGCTGTTCTAAAAAATCTGTAAAGTTAGTTATATGTGTAGGTAAAGTGTCACTGCCAAGATGTTTTTGTTTAATTACAAGCAATCTCGCGCCTTTAAGCGTGACCAATTTTTTAATTTTTTCTGTTTCTGTCATATCTTTTGGATAAACTTCAGAATCCATTCCAAACTTATTAAAAATCGCTTCTGTGTCATCAATGATTTTATACGCTTCACTCTCTGTCATATATTTAAACAAATCACTTTTGCCAAGTTTGGGAATAAAGTTCAATTTACCATCACTGAATGTGCCCGCACCACCATAGCCAGATAAAATATTGCACGGCTGACAATTGTTACATTTACCTGTTTGTTTCATTGGACAGCATCTATTTTTTGCCATTTTGCCTTGGTCTATGATACAAACTTTCAATTTGCTGTTTTTCGTTATCAATTCATACGCAGTGAATAACCCAGCAGGCCCAGCACCAACAATTACCACATCAAATTTTTCACTCATAAAACTCTCTCTTTTTGTATAAAACTCTTTGTAATTATTTTAAATAATATAACTAGAAATGTCAAATGATATGAAAATAATTAAAAAAAATCGACTTGTAAATTTAATACAAATCGATAATTTTTTATTTATTCTGCACTGTTTATATCTTCCCAAGGATTAGTTGCTGTGTAGCCTTTAATCAAAATGTCTATTTGCACATTTACATATGCGTTTATCTCAGATTCTCTAATATCTAACAATTCAATTATTTGGTCAAGTGTTGTGTTGAACAACTCTAATTGTGTTTGAATTTGATTATCTATAATTTCTGCCAATTCATTTTGAAATGCTTGTCTATTTATCTCTAATTGTGAATACGTATTTTCTGCAATTTGCTTGTATTCATCAATTGATTGTTTCATATTTTCTATTTCAGTTTCTGTGCCAGTAATAAGTAATTGTTTATATTCTTTGACTTTTGCTAAATATGCTTGTTTTTCCGCGATATACTCTGCTCGCTCTGTTTCAATTGCTTGTTTTTCTGCCATCATTTCACTAGTTATGTTATTATAAATATTTATAAATTCTTGATATGTTAAATCAAGTGACTCTACAAATCCATTTAAAATCGCATTAGTTGAATCATTGGCATAAGTTTTAATCTTTTCTAATTTTGCTGTCACAATAGTCTTTAATCTTTCTAAATAATAATCTAACCTGTCTTCTTCTGTATATAAATCTTTAGTTTCTTTTCTTGATTTTTGTAGCATTTCAACTAATTTTTCTTCACTCAATTTATTAATTTCAGCTTGAGTATATTCTTGATAACATTCAGCAACGATATTTTTTAATTCATCTTTACTGATTTTTACAACATTCGCAATAGTTAATCCCAGTTCATTTGCTTTATTTTTTACCGACTTTTTGACATCTCTATATAGTTCTTCCACTTCTTCATTTGAACCAGATATAGAGATTGTAAATGTTTCGCCATCACTAGTTCCAGAGACAACAAACCCATATACATCACAAAGTTCAATGAATTTCTTTGCAGCATCATCCGCTTCCATACCCATAAAATTAAATTTCTGAATAATATATGCACCATCTTCGTTAGTAGCAGTTACAGAAACAACCTTATCATCCTCATCTAAAACAAATTCAACGCTAGGATTGACTGATAACACCATAACCTGAGCCGAATCTTCATCATCTTTACAACCAGCCAACACTAAAGATGAGCAAACTAGCAATAAACCAGCAATTAATACGCTGATGATAGATTTTAAAGTCTTTGATTTTATCATACTCCCCCCCCTTAACATTATTAATAATGTTATAAACATTTTATGAAAATCGAAATAAGAAGTCAAACAAAAAATTAGATTAAAAATCAAAAATTTGTAAAATTATAAATTTAAAAAAAGAAAATTAAAGCAGTCAAAATTAAAAAGCAATTATGATTTATATGCTTTATTAACATTTATCAATAATATAATATTACTTATATATAATGTAAAGTTTACAAATAAAAATGTGCTAAATAATTAAATTATTTTTTATATTTAATAATATGATATTGTTTTTTATCAAAGTCGAGTATGCCCTCTTTTTTCATCTTATTTAGTTCACTGGACAATGCACTTCTGTCAACTGAAAGATATGATGCCAATTCTGTTTTATTAAATGGAATCTCAAAATATTTTGTATTTGATTTATGTTGTTCTGAATATAAATAAGACAATAATTTTTCGCGTATCGTTTTTTTAGAAATATGATTTAATTTTTTTAATAATTCCATATTCCTATCCGCTACTGTTTGCATCAAATATTTGATAACTTTTTCGTGTCTCTTACATTTATTTTGGCAAGGTGTAATCAATCTGTGTCTATCAAGAAATAAGACAAAGCATTTTTCAGTAGCAATCACATTGTCTTTATTATTCTCAACATTTGCGTATGCTGACTCAACTCCATATAATTCGCCTGCACGCAATTTCATTAAAATAACAATGTTACCCATAACATCTATGTGTTGCACATTAGCACTACCTTTAAGTATCAAAACAACATAGTCCATTGCCTCGCCTTGCTTTATAATTATCTCGCCTTTCAAAAATGTTTTAAACTTTGTTTTGAAGCAAAACATCATTGCCTGACACTCAAATTCAGACAATTCGCTAAACATTGGAGTTGATTTTAAAATCTCATAATATTTCATATTTTTATTAAAAATGTTGTAAAAACAACAATATTTACAAAATCATTTTAGTATAATGATTACGAAATGTCAAATAAACTGACTTATTTCAAAAAAATTAATTATAACTTAGGAGGGGAGAAAAATGAAGGTTATCAAGCGTAATGGACAAGAAGTCTTATTTGATTCAGAAAAAATTAGAAAGGCTGTCACTAACGCAAACAATTCGGTTGATGATTCAAGAAAAAGGTTAAAACCAGAACAAATCGACATCATTACATCACAAGTAGTGTCAGAATGTGAAAGTATGGGGCGCGCTGTTGGTGTAGAAGAAATACAAGACCTTGTTGAATATGCAATTATGGCACAAGGTGCGTACAATGTGGCTAAAAATTATATTACATATAGATATGACCATCAACTCGCTAGACAGGTCAACACAACAGATGCAAAAATTTTCTCGTTAATTGACTGTCAAAATGAAGAGGTTAAACAAGAAAATAGTAATAAAAATCCAACTGTAAACAGTGTCCAACGTGACTATATGGCGGGCGAAATGAGCAAGGATTTAACAAAAAGATTTTTGCTCCCTGAACACATTTGGAAAGCGCACGAAGATGGTTTAATTCATTTCCACGATGCAGATTATTTTGCTCAACGTATGCATAATTG
>CASFFJ010000102.1 GCA_949293915.1 uncultured Christensenella sp. | reverse complement strand
CTAAACTGAATATGCATAAAACCATACAGATTAAAATTTTAGCCCAATTTTTCATTGTTACCTCTTTACTAGATATTTACTCGTTACAAAATCTTGCTTAAACATAATAACACAGCACAAAAATATTGTCAATCAAATTGCTAATTTAATACATTATTAATCATTAATTAATATTTTAATTATATCAAATGACAATCAAAAAACACAAATAATACTAAATATGTGCAAAATTTACAAATACACACAAATATCCACAAAATTTTTGTCATACATTAAAATATTTCACGCTAAAATAGTAGTATGAAAAGTAAAACTATAATTATTTCAAACGAATCCAACGCAAACGCACGTGGCATAATGACCATTTATGACGAAAATGACATTTTGAAATGCAAAATTCGATTGTACAATATCAGCAAATTATCGCCAACTTGTCGATTGGGTATCTATCATAAAGGGGAAGTATTTACCGCTAATTTAATTAATCGTAACTCATACTATGAGAGCTCGTTTGCGGGCGAATTTGATATGACACAAGATTTTTACACTGCCATTATCGACACTGCGCTAAACAACCAAGTCGTACTATCAGGTGGCACATATGCGGGATACTTTTACAATGACAATCTGTTTAATACTGACAATTCAAATGATACAATTATTGATGACAATCAGATTAGCAATAATCAAATTGCGGATAACATTGACAACATAACCGAATGTGATAAATGTAAAAATTGTAAATATAAAGATTATTTTTATTCTCATAACGATACAGACTGTGATATAAATAATAACACGAATAATAAAGAGATTATCATTCCTACGCAAAATATAAATAATGCACATACTGTCAAATCAACCAACAAACTTGACACAAACGATAACAGCAATCAGCAATCAGCACACACTATCATTGATAGCATAATACCGCAATTTCAATATATTTTTGACAACTATGAGCAAAACGCTGAATTAAATAATTTAATCAAAAATAGCAAATTTGTCTCAATCAAAGATAATGATGAAGAATACTCTATTGGTGCAATATACGATAATGACAATCTAGCATATATTTGCTATGCTGTAAAATGCAATTACAACACCCCTGCCCCAGACGAACTAGGCGAATATCATCAATGGTTGCCATTAAACGCAGATGACCCACTGAGTGATGGCTATTATATTGTATATCAAGATGCAAAAGACTTAAAAATTGTCGAAATTTAATGCTAAATAATTTTTATCTCAACCTTTATTATTCAACATCTTTAAATCATTATTAAAATTTCAGTATAAACAAAAAAGGCGTAGGTTACGCCTAAGCATTTCATACCCCGCCTTTTAAAATCAATTAAGATTAAGCAAACAATGCAGTAACTTCTTCATCAATACCTTCTGAGCCAATATTCTTATCTTGAATTGACTTAGCAGTAATACTGATAGTAATAGTTTTACCCATCAAATCGTCATCACTAGTAAGTTCACCTTGTGTCCAGTTATCATCAGCATTAAATGTGAAACCTGCTTCTGGGAAAACTTTAACAGAAGCTCCATTTGCTATAGCGCTCTTAGTACGATAAATGCCAGTACCTGAGCCAACTTCTTGCCAAACAGCAGAATCAACTGTGATAGTCAAATTAGCAACAGTATCACCAGTAAACTCAACTTTGATTGCAACCCAGTTACCTGTGTCAGAAGTCTCTACTGTGTAACTAGGGTTTTGATCGCCAGTAAGGATTGTATCGCCAGGCATAACATTATTTGCTGTGATTGTTGAAACAACACTACCAGTCAATTTAACAGTACCAGTAGTAATGTTACCAGTAACTGCTGTAGCAGTTGCAGTAAAGTATGCATATGTACCACCGAAAGCAAGCATAGCCACCATCAATACTGCCATAACAATAATAGCAACTGTTGACTTAGTCATCTTTTTTGATTTCATTTTTGTCATTTTTAAAATCCCCTTTTAAGTTTAAATTTCCCACATAATTAATTATGTTAGGACCATTATTGACCCACCTAAACGCGAATCAATATTTCAACGCATAAGCGTTGACTAAATAAATTTGCAAATTTATTTTAAAGCAATAAACTTAAAATCGTAAACAACCTACATCGACCTCAGTCATTTACTAACAATATGTTAGCAAATTTCGACGCCAATAGTCAAACGATTTTTTTATTTTTAAAAAATTATTTTTTAAATTATTTTATTTTTATTTTTATATTAAAAAAGATTTCTTATATTTATATTAAAATAGTTTCTTATATTTATATTAAAAAAGATTTTTATCATAATTAGTTATTATTATCCATTTGAATATAAAAAACAACAAGCAATGTGTAATAATTCTTATCATTGCTTGTTATTGATTAATCTTCATAAAATTTAAAATGGTCCAAATGTTTAATTGCGTTATAGAAAATATTGTGCATTTTCTTTTTGTTAACCTTGTACGCAACTTGCACGTGGCTATATCTATTGTAGCTAAAAACAGTTTTACCCGGCATAGTATCTGTATCTACCATAATATCCACTTTCTTAGTTTTAAACAATTTAGGGAATCTAAATATCATAATTGCGCAAGTATCATTGGTCGCAATCCTTCTGTCTGGATATGAGTGCTCCCAATAACCATTATACATTTCAAAAATAAATCTGCCAACATCATTTATCTCTCGTATTGACATAACCTCTTGCTCATTAAAATTGGCAAGTTCTCTGCCCATCCTAGATGGAATGATTGTGACAGGAACACCGCTTTCGAACACAATCTTAAATGCCTCAGGGTCAGATGAAACGTTGAATGAAATGTATGTTTCGCCTTTATATCCGTATGGCGCACAACCTTCACAATAAATGTGTTTTATCATACCCGCAACTTCTGGGTGCGCTGTAAACAAATAGCCTAAATTTGTGTGTGGTCCAAGCGCCAAAATCACTATCTCGCCTTTGTTCTCGACAATTGTCTTGTACATTGCCTCAACTGCGTTCATCTCAATAGGTTTTGTCTCAACAGTTTTAGGCGGAATATAATTCCCCATACCCTCGCTCTGATGGATAAATTTAGCATCTGGACTCTTGCGATACATTGCTTTAACTGCGCCTAATGCAACAGGAATGTCTGTGCGTTTAAACTTTTCGAGAATATGCAAAGTGTTCCTTGTAACTTTTTCTAATTCCAAATTGCCAGCAACAGTAGTAATTAATTTTATATCCATAACTTCATCGTATAATGAAAGTGCAATGGCAACCGAATCATCTACGCCAGGGTCAGTGTCAATTATGCAAGGTATTTTTTTATCAATCATTTCATCTCCAATTTATATAGTATTATTTAATAAATTAATTAT
>CASFFJ010000101.1 GCA_949293915.1 uncultured Christensenella sp. | reverse complement strand
GTTGATGAAGCTATGCTTGCTTATGAGAATGGTATGCTTAGTTTACAAGCAAAAATTGGACTTAGAAGAACGGCTGAATTTAATGGCGAACAAGTTACAGCTAGAATCGAGACATCATTAGGTAGAGTTATATTCAATAGTATTATTCCACAAGATTTGGGTTATGTTGACAGAACTAAACGTGAGAATGTGCTTAACTTAGAGTTGGATAAAACAATTTTGAAGGGAGATTATTCTAATCTCATTTCTAAGTGTTACAGAAAACATGGTACTAACACAACAGTTACAATGATTGATGATATCAAGAATATGGGTTATAAGTATAGCACATTAGGTAGTATTTCATTCAGTGTCATTTCAGATATCGTTGAAGCAAAAGATCGTGACAAAGAGATTGCTGAGGCAGAAAAACTTGTTCAACACAATAACGACTTGTATTTACAAGGTCTACTAAGTTATGAAAACAAAAAGTCCAAGAATATGGAAATTTGGAACAATGTTGTCAACTCATTAATTAAAACCACTTCAAGTGAAATGGATGTTAATAATCCTTTAAAAATTATTATCACATCCAAAGCACGTGGTGGCGAAGATTCTTTGAAACAATTAAGTGGTATGATAGGATACACAGATGTTGCAACGGGTAGTATTAGTGACGTGCCGGTGAAATCTAATCTTAAACGTGGTTTGAGTTCACTTGAATATTATAGCGTTGCTCGTGGTAGCCGTAAGCAATTGATGGATACAGCACTTAAGACAGCAGATTCAGGTTATTTGACACGTAGACTTGTTGATATTGCACAAGATACAACAATTACAGAGTTAGATTGCTTTGGTGCTTTGGGCGAAACAGTTAAAGGTATTGATGTTTCTGCAATCGAGCAAAACGGCAGTGTTATTGAAAGTTTACAAAGCAGAATTGAGGGTAGATTTACTGCTAAGTCAATTATTAACCCTAAGACTAAAAAACAAATCGTTGGCGAAGATGAATATATTACAGAAGAAATTGCTAAAGAGATTGATGATGCTGGCATCACCACTGTTTCTATTAGAAGTTTACTTACTTGTAAGGCAAAATCTGGTGTTTGTTCTAAATGTTATGGTAGAGATATGTCTACTAATGATATTGTCCACATTGGCGAAGCAGTTGGTGTAATTGCTGCTCAATCAATTGGCGAACCAGGTACACAGCTTGTGTTGCGTACATTCCACAGTGGTGGTAGTGCGGCAGAAGATATCACAACAGGTTTGCCTCGTGTGGAAGAAATTTTCGAAGCACGTAATCCAAAAGGTGCAGCTGTTATCACTGATATTGGTGGTAAGGTTAGTATCAATCAAATCGATAAACGCTTTGAAGTTGTTGTCAAAGGTAGTACAGAAGAAAGTTATATCTTGCCGTATGGTTCAGTTGTTAAAGTTAAGAATGGCGATGTAGTAACTCCGGGTACAGCACTCACCGGTGGTCCGCTCAATCCAAGAGATGTGTTGCGTACACGTGGTGTAAAAGCGGTTCAAGAATATTTGTTGAACGAAGTTTTGCAAGTGTATAAATCACAAGCCGTTTCAATCAATGACAAGCACTTGGAAATCATTATTAAGCAAATGTTACGTAAAGTTAAGATTGAAAATGCTGGCGATACTGATTTACTTCCAGGCGATATAGTAGACATTCGTGTTTACGAAGAAGCTAATGCAAAAGCACTTGCTGATGGTGGTGTCCCTGCTACTGCTAAACGTGAGTTACAAGGTATCACTAAGGCAAGTTTGACAACCGAATCATTCTTGTCGGCAGCATCATTCCAAGAATCAAGTAATGTGCTTACTGAGGCTGCGTTGAAGGGTAAAGTTGATCACTTAACGGGTATTAAAGAAAATGTTTTGATTGGTAAAATGATTCCTGCTGGTACAGGCGCTACTATGTATAGAAATTTATTACCAAAACAAGTTAAGGATGATGTTAATTTAATCAGCCAAGATGTTGATATTAAATTCGAAAATATAGAAGAATAATTTTAAAAAAAGTTAGGCAGTTTAACCTAACTTTTTTTATGCTATGTAAAATAGTTTAAACTTTAAAATATGTTCTTAATTTTTTTGTATATGTAAAGCATAAGCTTGTGAAAAAATTCATAAATATTTTTATTAAAAATATTTCTAGCGAGTGTTATATTATATAATAATGTTATATTATTTATACTAATATAAAAAAAGCAATAATAATTAATAAAAAAATATTATTTATTTAATAGTTACCTAAAAAATAGTATTTTAAGGCATTTTTTCGTAAAATTATTTTTAATTAAATTTTCTAAAAATATTTCTAAAAAATATCAAAAAACTATTTACAAATTTAAATTTATGTGCTAATATGTAGTCATAAAATACAGGAGGTAAAAGTATGCCTACTACAACGGAAATATATAAAGGGAAAATTGATTTTACCAATAATAGAATAGATAAAGTTAACGGTATGGAACCGCAAGATATACCTCAGGCAACAAAAAAGGGCACATCACCCACTACTTTAAAAGCAGCACGAGAAGTGTATGCAGATGAGCATAAAGCTCTAACCGAAGCATTGTATCCTTTGCTCTCTGAATTGTCTGAAGAATTTGAAAAAAAGAAAGACAATGGCAAATTTAAAAAAATAATCGCTAAATATTGTGAAGGTCGTTTAAACAACAAAAATAATTATGTAGATAAGAACAATGTAAATACAGATACAGATGTAGATAATACAGACTTAAATGTTTAAAATCCCTTATGGGATTTTTTTATATCTTAAGTTGTAATATAAAAATCATAGTTTTACTGTTAATAAAAATTTTACAAACGAGATTAAATTAAAATATTTATATATGTCAATCTCAAAATTATACAATCAATCAATTTTAAGAATAAAAAAATGAATAAACATATGGTAAAAAGTTTTTTATTAGGCATTAGGATTGTCTAATCGCTAAAATTTAAAAATTAACAACATTTTTAAAGAAGAAATTTTTTTTAACAATCATAAATTCTAATTTAAAATCGTTTTACATAAAATAAATTTTGTGATATAATCTCATTAGGAGTGTTATCTCAAAGGAGCAAATATGAAAGATTTGGTTTATCCTGCAATTATTTATAAAGATGATGAAAAAGGCTCAAATACTGGTTGGTATACTATCAAAATCCCAGATTTAGGTATAGTTACTGATGGCGAGACAATTGTGGATGCATATATTAAAGCTAAAGAATTTTTGTGTGCAACTGTAGATTGTGCTATCAAATTTGACTGCGAAATTGAGTCTCCTACTGATTTTGAAAAGGTGTACAAAGACAACAAGAAAAATATTGTTTTATTAGTTGATGCATTAGCTTAATTGAGGTAGTTATGGTTAAAATAAATGCTAAAAATTGGGCGCAATTAGACTTTTTAATCAATAATTTTTATGAAATTGTAGAGTACAAACGCGGTCGAGGTGTTTATGGCGATAGAGTGGTCTTGAAGCGTTCAAAAAGGGCGAATGCTATCTTTGGCGAGCCAGATAAATTATATGAATTTTTCTATCTTGATGCCAATGCCGTTAAAGAATTGCCACGTACTATTGCTGAAAAAATTACTATCATTTTAAGGATTGTTACTTCGCCTGAAAATATGAATATTTTATGTAATTTTGAAGAATCTAATGGACTAAGTCCTCTAGATTGGGCAATGGATACTAAGAATGAATTGATTAAATTAAAATCTGTTGATTTTGAGCGTTTAAATGAGTGTCTGATAGAACGATATAAGCTGTTAAATATAAACTTCTTATCTAAGTTAAAAAAGCATAGAGAACGTCAATATTTTCTTGCCAGTAGTGATGAATTTAATTTTATTCCAAAAGAGTATGCTGACAAGCAACTTTCTAGGCTTTAAAACATTTTAATTACTATTTACGCTAGTTGTGTCTATAATTCGACATAACTAGTTTTTTTTCTTGCAATAAAATATGTTTTTTATATTAAACTATTTTGTAAGAATTTTTAAAAAACAAGTCTATTTTATTGACAAAATTCTCTATATATTTTAAAATAATTTAGACTAAATATTTAATAGGAGACAATAATGAAATCAATCAAAAAATATTTTAAAGTTATTATGTGTTTTATGGCGTTTGCATTATTTAGTTTTATTTTTGCAATTTGCCCAACACTTACTACTTATGCCGAGATGACAACTGCTAAAGCAAATTATAACGCAGCGCTTAGTGCTATAAAAATGCCTAAAAAGACTGTTGATATTGCAAAGGGCGAAAAATTAGAAATTCCTTTACTTGCATCTAACTGGAATGGCGAAAATTATACAATCCGTGTCATTGATCCAGCAGGACATCCTCATGATTATTATGTCGGTGGAGAAAATGTAAGTAATTATTTTAGTTTCAATGCAACTGACAATAAGGTTATTGTTAATTCAACCAATAAGGGTACTTATAATATAATGTACATTATTGAAGATGGGGACAAAACTTATTATTCCAACACTTATTCTGTCAATGTAGAGAATGTGTCTTATTCAATCAACTTCACTATACAAGAAGGCGAGAATAAAGGTCTCAATATGTTGTTGCCTAAAAATATGAAAACAAGCACAACACCTATTGAACTACCTGTCGGTTATGTGGATAAAATTGTAAATGATGAGGTTGTCTCGACAACTGAAACTGCCGAAATTGTCGTTATGAAAAACGGCGCTAAACAAACTTTAAATGCAGAAGGTAGTGCTTTTACTTCTAAAGATGGTAAATATTATTTGACACCTAGTGAATCTGGTAATTACACCATTGAATATAAATATGAGGGAGTTAATTCTTTACCAGAGCCTTTCAAAATTAATGTTAGTGATGATTTTGAGGCGCCTACTTCTAGTGATTTAAAAATATTTACACCTAATGTTCCATCTATTGAATTAGGCGATACTGATATTGAACTTAATAAGTTAACAGTTAATGACAATCTTAATAATGAAGTTCAATACAATATAAAATCAATCAAAATCACAAATTCTAATAACAGCAGTATAAGCAAGACTTTGTTAAACAACGATTTAACTTTTGATATGACTACAGAATTCTTTGAGGTGGATAGTTACAAAGATTTGGTTGGTAATTATGAGATTACTTATACAATAGTTGATGCTTATGGTAATGAAAAGTCTATCACTGTTGTAGTAAAGAATGTTAAAGACAACACTAAACCTGATGTATATTTTGCTTATGATTATGAAGTGGTAGACACTAATGGTGTTAAGTCAGTTGTTGGAGATGTTAATACTGATTATGCACACGACTTAAAAGCAAAATATGGTTATAGCGAAATCGTTTTGCCAGCAATTTATGCTGAAGACAAAGTTAGCTCTTACAATGACTTTACTTTTATCCGATATATACAAAATACTAACACAAAAGTTATTTATTATGTGGATAATTATAAGATGGAAGATGGCGTGTTAGTTCAATTGCAAGAGGGCGATGAGGGTTATAACTATTCAGCTGATGAAAACATTGGCAAATATAACAAAGCTGTTGAATTTAAATTCACAAATAACAATGAAGAAATATCAGATTTTGCTGGAGAATATACTATTGGTTATTATGTTGTAGCTAACACTACCGAAAAACT
>CASFFJ010000100.1 GCA_949293915.1 uncultured Christensenella sp. | reverse complement strand
TGATAGTGTATTTGATGGAAATAATAAAACAATTACAGTCAATCTAGCAAATGCACAAGATGGCAATCTTGGATTATTTAAAACTATCACAAATAGTACAGTTAAGAATTTAAATATTGTAGTTTTAGGTGTTGCTAATGCTACAAATTTTGGTGCGTTGGCTGGCGAAATCAGTTCAACTAACGAGATTGGTAGTTATATTGAAAATGTTACAATCAGCTATGTTAATCCTATCAATAGCACAATCACTAATTTTGGTGGGGTTGCAGGTAAAATAAACAACTCAACAACCATTAAAGATGTTACAGTTTCTAATATAAATATTGATGCAAATGCGAATATCACTAATGCAGGTGGTTTGGTTGCTGTAAACGAAAATTCAACTATTCAACATTCTTATGTAAACGATTCAACAATTTATGCAAAATCTAAAGTTGGTGGTGCTGTTGCAGAAAATAAAGCTACAATAAATTCAATCAATGTTACAGCTACATTAGCATACAATAACGAAGGTAGTGGATATGTTGGTGGATTAGTGGCTGTTAATGATGGCATAGTTGAAGGCGGTTCATTCAATGGTGCAATCAATATCAATCAAGCAAATGACAATATGTATATTGGCGGTGTTGCTGGTGCGAATGATTCGACTATAACAAATGTAACTGTAAAATTCGCAACTATTGGTAATTGCTATACAGGTAAACAATATTACGTTGGTGGTATTACCGCAATAAATTCTGGTGCAAATTCAACAATTTCGCGCGCGGTGGTAACTTCTAATATTGCAGGTAACTATGTTGGTGGCGTTGTGGCTGTTATGAACAATGCAGGTGCAATCATTGACCAAGTGTTTATTGGTAAATATCTAACTGAACAAAACATAATTGAAGGCGATGTATTTGTTGCTGGTGTTGTGTATGACTTTAGGGCTGGTACAATCACAAACGTTCAAGCGGTAAGCGAGATTTATGGTAAAGAAGCCAATACAAGAAGTTCACTTATTGTTCTTGAATTCCCTAGCGGTGCTACATTAAAGAATGCTACTATTAATTCAAGTCTCAATGGTAATGGTGTTTTCTATTTAGATACTTGGAATGATAAAACCAACGAAGGTAATGGAGCTAATTACAATGTGTTTGAAGCAAAAGGTTGTTCAGGTGTAATTGAAAGCGTTACAATCAACGAAACAATGGCAAATAAATATGGTAAAGATATTAAAAAATCATATTTTGTAACAGGTGGTGCGTGGATTTTCTGGCAACAAACTACATATAAAGCATCTGGCAATGGTAATTATTATAAATTGATTTCTGAAGATGATTTCTATAAAGTTACAGCATTTACAACTAACTGTGAATTGTCTAAAGATGGAACCGGGATTTTGACATTAGGTACAGACAAATTTAGTTATGCTATGCAATATGACTTTACCGAAGAAAAAATTTGGCAAGACAATGGCAGTGGAATTAAATTATCATTCTTGAATGGAATTTTATAAAAATAAAAATGTGTCTAAATTAATAGACACATTTTTTAATGACAATTTATTAAAAATTTATGCTAAAAATATTTATTTACATATAAAATAAGATATAGATAAAATTATACATTTAAAAATGTCAAATTTTATATTTTAAGCGTAAAAAATCCACGTATAACGTGGAATTTAATTATTCTGCCTTATTCTTTTCAGCTTCGTAGGCAGACAAAATTGCTGAACTGATTTGCTCTCTAGTTTCAGTGTTCAATGGGTGTACGATATCTCTGTACTCGCCACTTGGTGCTTGCTTTGAAGGCATAGCGATGAAATTACCATTTGTGCCTTCAATAATTTTCACATCATGTACGACGAATGCGTTGTCAATAGTGAATGAAGCAACGGCTTTCAACTTGCTATCTTCCTTGGTCACCAATCTAATTCTAATGTCTGTGATATTCAAGTCTGTTCACCTTCCCTTTTATAGATTAACTATTGCTAGTCATTTATATTATACCTTAATTTTTAATTTAAAACAAATATTTTTAATATAATTTTTTGTTTTTTATAATTTTTTCCGTTATTTTTAATGTATTGTTTTTGCGATTGTCGTTATAAGAATATTAATGTATTTAAAAAATCAGTAAAATATGCTTAAAAATAATAAACTATTCGCGATTAAATTTGGTTAGTTTTTAACTTAAAAATTTTAACAAAAACCAATTTAGACAAAAACTATTTTATATTACTAATCATATAAAATTATATGAATATTAACGAATTTGATTCTGTTTTGTTATTGGGTGTAGGTGGCGTTAGTATGCACCAAATAGCAAAAGCACTTTTAGAAAAAAATAAACTTGTTTTTGGATATGATATTAAGGCTAACGAATATATAGATGAATTAGTAAAAAAGGGAATGAAATTTTCAAAAAAATTTGATAAATCTTTTTTGAATGTTGACTTGTGTATAGTCAATGGCGCAATACCAAAAGACAATAAATATTTATTACATTTGAAATATTTGAATATAAAAGTTATCGACAGGGCAGAGGCACTTGATATGTTATGCCGTGAATTTAAATGTGTGATTGCGGTTGCGGGCACGCACGGAAAGAGCACGACAGCATCAATTATTTACGAAGTACTGCGTGCTAGCAATAAAAAGGTCTCGTGTCATATTGGCGCGGATGTTTTTGCACCGCGATTTAAGTTTGGAGATGATTATCTTGTGGTGGAGGCGTGTGAATATAAAAAAAGTTTTTTGGCACTTCATCCAACAATTTCAGTTATAACAAATGTTGAACCAGACCATATGGATTGTTATACTAATATGTTTAATTTGCGTAGTGCATTTTTAGTTTTTTTACGACGAGGCAAAACGAGATTTGTTATAAAAGATAATAGCACATCATTTATCAAACTAAAAGGTGTGCATTTTGTGGAAAACTGTTATATTGAGGGCGAATTAAAAGGCGAATATAATCAAAAAAATATGTCACTTGCACTAGCGGTTGTTAAATATTTGGGTGTAGATGAGAATTTTGCAATCAAGCTAATGAAAAAATATAAAGGTGTACCAAGAAGAAATGAGCATATTGGTGTTTATAAAAATAAAAATATATTTATTGATTATGCTCATCATCCTACCGAAATTGAAGCGTTTACATCTAGTTTCATTAAAACGCATAGCAATACGTTATTCATATTCCAACCGCATACATATTCACGTACAAAATTTCTATTTAGTGAATTTATGCGCGTGTTAACAAAAATTGATAATCTTATTATATACAAAGAGTATCCTGCGCGTGAGACTAAAAAAGATGGGGCAAGTGCACTAGAATTATTTAATGCAATAAAACAAAAAAACAATAATACAAAATATTGTGCTAGTGAGAAAACCTTAACAAAATGTATAAATGATAGCACGGATATTCAAAACATTGTATTTGTTGGTGCAGGAGATATAAATATGGTCGCAAAAAGATTAATTGTTAAATAAAATGTGGGTATGATTATGTTAATATTAAAAAAAGTTTAAAAAAGGTTGACAAATATTTTTTTTCAAGTTATAATCATTTCGCAAAATGATTGTAGGAGAGCATTATGAAGAAAGATATTCAACCTAATTATGTAGAAGTGACATTCGTGTGTGCTTGTGGTGCTGAGTTTAAGGGCAAGACTTCTAAACAAGGTGCTAAATCAGGCGATGTTGTGAAACTTGAAGTGTGTGACAAATGTCATCCATTCTTCACTGGTCAACAAAAACTTGTGGATACTGAAGGTAGAGTCGATAAATTTAATAAGAAATTTAACAGAAAATAGCATAAATATGCGTTTATTTTTGCGTGCGCGAATTTGACGCATATTTTTTGTATTATTAATTTAAAGAGTGGATATGAAACTAATTGAATTAAGAAAAAATTTAAAAGACGATTTTACTAAGAATAACATTAACGCAATTGATGTTGATTTTATTATCGCTGAGGTTTTAGGTGTTTCGCATATGGACTTGGTGCTGATTGATACAATTAATACGGATGATTATATGATGATTATGGATTGTGTAAAAAAGCGCCTTAATGGTATGCCTATTGACAAAATCTTTAACAAAGCATATTTTTATAAACGAGAATTTATAATTGACCAAAACGTGTTGTCTCCTAGACAAGACAGCGAAATTTTGATTGATGTTGCTATTAAGTGTATCAAAGATAATGATTACAAAACTTGTTTAGATTTGTGTACTGGTAGTGGTTGTCTAGCGGTGACATTAAAGTGTGAGACGGGCATAAATATTGATGCAACTGACATTTCTGCCAAAGCACTCAAAATTGCTAAGCAAAATGCTAAAAAGCACAATGCGGATATTAATTTTATACGCTCAAATATGTTTGAAAAAATTGATGGAATATATGATCTTATAATATCCAATCCGCCTTATATATCAACTGATGAAATTGAAAATTTAGATAGAGAAGTGCGTGAAAATGACCCAATTATAGCACTTGATGGTGGAGATTTTGGTTTAAAGTATTACAATATTATCCATAATAATTTACGCAAACATTTAAATCCTAACGGTATGTGCATTTTAGAAATTGGAGATGATCAGCGCGATTTAATTGAGTCATTGTTTACAGATTTTACATTTATTGAATGTGTACAAGATTTTGGTAAAAATGACAGAGTACTGGTGTTTAAAAAATAAATGATAATGGAGAGTGATTTATGATTGAAAAATTAAAATTGATTAAAGAGAAATTCGACAAACTCACTTTAGATATATCTAATCCAGAAATTATTGCTGATATGAAATTATGGCAAGCAAAAGTTAAAGAACACGCTAGCTTGCAAGAACTTATGGATGAATATGATAATTATTTAAAATTAGAGCAAGATAATCGTGATGCGCAAGAAATGTTAAATATAGAAACTGACAAAGATATGTGCGAGATGTTAAAGGATGAGATTAATTTAACAAAAACTAAAATGGATGAAAGTTTGAATAAATTAAAAATCTTATTATTGCCAAAAGATGAGAACGATACTAAAAATGTCATATTGGAGATACGTGGTGGTGCAGGTGGCGAAGAGAGTGCATTGTTTGCGCATAGTTTGTTAAGAATGTATCAAATGTATTGCGACTCGCACAGATATCAAATGGAAATTTTAAATATCGAAGAAACCGAACTTGGTGGAGTAAAAGAAGTGCAAGTGCTAATTAAAGGCAAAAATGCGTACGCTAAATTTAAATATGAGTCAGGCGTGCATAGAGTACAGCGTGTGCCCGAGACCGAAAACCAAGGCAGAGTGCATACTTCAACTGCAACAGTGGCAATTTTGCCCGAAATGGAAGATGCGGATGTCGAAATTGATGATAAAGATATACGAATTGATATATTTAGAAGTAGTGGTGCGGGCGGTCAAAAGGTCAACAAAACTGACAGCGCTATTAGAATTACGCACTTCCCAACTGGCATAGTGGTTAGTTGCCAAGATGAACGCAGTCAAACACAAAACAAAGAAAAGGCATTTACGATTTTAAAAGCAAAGGTATTCGACTATTATCAACAGCAAAAAGAGATCGAATACAAACAAAACAGAAAAAGCCAAATAGGCACTGGCGACAGAAGTGAACGTATTAGGACATACAACTTCCCACAAGGTCGTGTTACTGACCATAGAATTGGTTACAGTATTTATAGCATTGATACATTTATGGATGGCGATCTTGATGAAATGATTGAAGCACTAACTCTTGCTGACCAACAGCAAAAGTTGGCAGCGCAAGAAGAATAAATAATTTAAATATCATAATTGAAAAAATTAAATATTATTAACTAGCATAGATTAAATAATAACAATAAACATTATAAATATTAAATAATGAAATTATAAAAGGCTTAGAATTAATAAATATTCATACTAAAAAACATTTAAAAAATAAATATTTTTAAAAAAACTGACTTGTTTAATTGTCAGTTTTTTTGTGAAATTTTGTCAAAAATTGTTTTCTTTATTTGCTTAATTGGTTATACTATGATATAATTTATTTAGAGGTGGAATTATGCCTAAATACTTAAAGAAAGATAGCGAATTAGGTTACATTGAAGATAGTGCAGAAATTAAATATCTCACATTCAACAATATGAGACATACTATTTTTGGTTGTATGATGGGCGATTTTAACGACAAAGGCGAATATGTTGTTGCGCCTGATATTGTACGTGAACTTATCTCAATGCGCAAGTATATTGTTGAAACAATGGACAATATTGAGATTTGCTTGAGTGAATTAAAGTTGGATAGGCAAATCAGTTTTTCTGTGACATACGAATCAGACCGTGCTACACTTGCTTTACTTGAAAAGTTTAATTATGAAGCCAACTTCAAACTTAATGGCGGTTCATACAGCAATATTAATGAATATGTTTTGGATGTAATAGAAACATCAGGTGTGATTGACAAGAATATTGTGTATAAGCGTTGGAATATCAATGCTTATGGCGGTAGTGTTTTAGATGTATTCAATATGGATGAAGAAACACTTGCACAATATTTTGGCATTGTCAATAGATTCAAATATTTAATGAAGTCAAATGAAATTTTGCTAAATAAAGAAGAAGAAATTGAAAAAATTGAGGCAGAACACATTACTCAGTTGTTAGATATAGTTGCTCATTATCCAAAATTAAAGGAGGCAGTGCATAAAGCATTAAAACAAGAACTTGCTGAAAAGAAAGCGCTTATTTGCATAGATAAACCAAATTGTGCAAAAACTTTGAATGAGGTGGTAACTCAAGCGGTGGAAGAAAATCTCGCACTATTGACAGATGCCGAAAAACAAGAATTTGCAAGCGAAAGACATAATGTTGACAATAATTACAATATAAAAATTGCCGAAAAGTTGGACATTCTGTTCACGCGAATAAATGATAATGATAATATAGTAACGTTAAATACTGATGCTAAAGAAAAAAATATGTCTTTAACAGAAGTCGCACGATTATTCGTTGAAGCTCAGCAAAATGTTAAGGCAAAAGCACGCAAAGATGCTGAAGATTCGCTGGATGCGGGACAATTGCAAGCGGGCGCTATTGATATATTAAAAGATTATTTCAAACTTAAATTAGATTATGACATAGGTCAACACATATCAAAACCTATTAAAATAGTTGAGAGTGAAGAGCTTGCTAATCTTGATGAAAAATCAGCTAAAAAACAGACCGAAGAGAACAAAACCGAAAAAGGACCAGAGTCTATAATCAAAAAAGCTGTTAATAAATCAGACAAAAAGGATAAATCAGACAAAAAGGATAAATCTGACAAAAAGGATAAATCTGACAAAAAGGATAAATCTGATAAAAAGGATAAATCTGACAAAAAAGACAAATCAGACAAAAAAGAACAAAAACAAAAGAAACAATTAAATGATGAAAAAAGCAAGAGTAGTACGATTATAAATAGTTTGTGGTTAGACATAGCTAGAACTAAGGATAATAGTAATACGCAACAAGCAGGCAATAATGCGGGGAATACATCACAAGGTGTAGAGTCGGTAAAACTAAATCTTTCTTCACAAAAAGATATTGATGAACAATTTAGTGAGGATGATAAATCTTTAAATGTTATACAACGAACCACAGTAAGTGTTGGAAAAACTAATAGTGTAAGCGCTGATGTAGATAATAACTTAAATGTTTAACAAAAAAATCGCTAACTAGCGATTTTTTTTGTTGTGTACATTTTATATATTAAGGTTTAGTTTGTTGATTTTTTTCAGTCATATAGAGTAGTGAGTCAAGGCATAGTGAGAGTATATACTTAGTTGCGTGTCGCATATATGGTGTTAACTTGCCATTAATTTGCGATTGTAAAACTTCTTTTTTATTCTCTTTGTACAATGCTTCTAAATCAGATATAATTTGTTTGGCATTAAGAGTGTAACCAGTATCTTTTAATTGTGTTTGACTTTTTAAGAAAAATAATGACACGATATCATTCAACATTTGCCCTACAAGTGAAACACAACAGCCATAAACAGGAGTAGTATCTGGATTATTTTGATTTAAAAGCTCAGTGCACTCATCCATCCATTTTAATATATCACCTTTTACAATATATCTATGATACAATGCTTCATCACTAAGTGACTCTAAAAAAGTTGCTTTTTTTGAATTGTCTTTATTGAAATCAACCTGTTTATCATCAGCCATAATTCACTCCTTATCATAAGTTTTCTTCATTTTATCATATAAAAATAATTTTGTAAATACCTTTTTTTAAAAAAACGAGTAATTTTTAGTTTTTATTTTTAATTCATTTTTTATTATATATTCGTAAAAATATTATATTGCAACAAAATGTTAATAGTTATATTATTTTTTAATAATATCCTTAATTTATATTATACCTAAGAATGAATAAAATCTTTATTAAAAAATATTGAAAAAGTTTTTAAAAAGCGTTGACAAACTTATTAATCTTTGTTAAAATAGCATTACTGACAATTAATGGGCAGACGCACGAGGTTGCATTTGTTAGCAACAACAGATGGGAATTTGTGCCGACCATAGCGCTAAAGCGTGCCAGTGACAAAAGGGTATTAACCCGATTTATTTTTGGAAGTCAGTGCTTAACACACGGCTTGGTGTAATATTTAATATTTATATATTTGATACCAGTCTAAGATTCTTTAATTATATGACAAGTGGATGGATAATTCATACTATCATAATTAGAATTGTGTTAATCTCGCTGGTTTTGGGTTGACTAAAATAAAAAAAGGAGAAGAAAAATGGCAACTACAAAAATTAGAATTAAACTTGCATCATACGATACAGGTTTACTCGACAGTGTGGTGTCAAGAATACTTGATACTGCGACAAAGTCTGGATGCAAAGTGTCTGGACCTATTCCACTTCCAACTAACAAAGAAGTGGTTACAATCATTCGTGCGACTCACAAATATAAAGATAGTCGTGAGCAATTTGAATCTCGCACACATTTTAGATTAATTGATGTTTACGCGCCTACACAAAAGGCTGTTGACACACTTCTTAAGATGAATGTGCCAGCTGGTGTTGATATCAAGGTGCAATTATAAGGAGGAAACTGTGGAAAAAGCAATTATTGGTAAAAAAATCGGTATGACACAAGTGTTTGCTGATGATGGTAGAGTTGAGCCTGTGACTGTGATTGAAGCAGGTCCTTGCTATGTGACTCAAATTAAGACAGAAGCTAACGATGGTTATAATGCTGTACAACTAGCATTTGGCGACATCAAGGTAAAGAATGTTAACAAATGTGCTCAAGGTGCTTATAAAAAAGCAAATGTTGAACCTAAGCGCGTTATGAAAGAATTTAAATATGATGACAATTCTAAATTCAGTTTAGGTCAAGAGATTAAGGCAGATATGTTCAGCGAAGGCGATATTGTGGATGTATCTGGCATTAGCAAAGGTCACGGATTTACTGGTGTTATCAAACGCTGGAATCAACAAAGACTTAAAATGACTCACGGTGTTGGTCCTGTGCATAGAGAAGTTGGCTCAATGGGTGCTAACTCAACACCAAGCAGAGTATTTAAAGGTAAGAAAATGCCTGGTCATTATGGACACGAGGCTGTAACAGTACAAAATCTTAAAGTTGTACGCGTAGACGCTGATAGAAATTTGATTTTGGTTAAAGGTGCAATTCCTGGTCCTAAAAAGTCAATAGTTACTATCAAGTCTGCAAAAAAAGGCTTAAAGGAGTAAACTATGGCAAAACTTAATGTTTATAATATGAAAAAAGAAGCAGTTGGCACAGTCGAACTTAACGATCAAGTGTTCAATGCAGAATTAAATGAGCCATTGATTCATCAAGTGATAGTAGCAATTCATAACAATCAACGTCAAGGTACAAAAAGCACACTCACTCGTAGTGAAATCAATGCTAGCAAGAAGAAGATTTACAAACAAAAAGGCACTGGTAACGCGCGTCACGATGAAAAGAGTGCCCCACAATTCAAGGGTGGCGGTGTAGTGTTTGCACCAAAGCCACGTGATTTTAGTCAAAAAATCAACAAAAAGATGAGAGATATTGCATTCTCTAGCGCATTGTCTCAAAAGATTAGACAAGATGAAGTGTTTGTAATTGACAATATCAACTTCGCTGATGCTAAGACAAAAGAAGCCAGCGAATTCTTGAAAAAATTTGGTTTAAACAAACGCACAATCGTTGTAACTAATGGCAAGAGCGACAATGTTTTGAGAGCAACTAACAATATTCAAAAAGTTAGTGCGCAAGATGTTAGACTTTTGAATGTTGCTGAAATCGTAGAAAACACTTATATCGTTATCGAAAAAGATGCGATTAAGAAATTAGAGGAGGCATACGTATAATGAAAGCGCAAGAAATTATTTTAGAGCCCATTTTGACTGAAAAGTCTTATGCAGGCATCCCTAATAAAGTGTACACCTTCAAAGTGGCAAACAGTGCCAACAAGGTGGAAATTAAAAAAGCGGTTGAAGAATTGTTTGAGGTTGAGGTTGCTAGTGTTAACACTATCAACTGCAAAGGCAAAACAAGAACTAGACAAACAAGAAATGGTCGAGTAACAGGAAGAACAAGTGATTATAAAAAGGCTGTCGTTACATTAAAGCCTAATTCTAAGGCAATCGCTTTCTTCGAGAGCTTGAACTAATAAAGGAGTAAAGTATGGCTATAAGAAAATTAAGACCTACTTCAGCAGGTAGTAGATTTGTCACATATAAAATCAATGACGAGCTCACAAAAGAAGCTGAAGTTCCAAAGTCATTACTTACCACAGTTAAAAAGACAGGTGGTCGTAATGCTCAAGGTAAAATCACTGTTCGTAATATCGGCGGTGCTAATAGACGCAAATACAGAATTATTGATTTTAAGCGCAATAAGGATGGTATTGTAGCAAAAGTTGATAGTATTCAATACGATCCAAACAGAACAGCGTATATCGCTTTACTAACTTACGCTGATGGCGAGAAACGTTACATTCTTGCACCAAAAGGCTTAAGTGTTGGCGATAAAGTTATGTCTGGTACAGGCGCTGAGATTAAACCAGGCAACGCATTGCCACTTAGCGAAATTCCGCTTGGTGCTAAGATTCATAATATTGAATTACAGCCAAAGAAAGGTGGTCAAATGGTTAGAAGTGCTGGTTTGTCCGCTCAATTGATGGCAAAAGAAGGTAAATTTGCAACTGTTCGTCTACCTAGTGGCGAGATGAGAAAAGTACTTTCTGAATGTCGTGCAACAATAGGCGAAGTTGGTAACGAAGAGAATGAAATTGTATCTCTTGGTAAAGCAGGTCGCAAACGTCATATGGGTATTAGACCTAGCGTTCGTGGTAGTGCAATGAACCCAGTAGACCATCCACACGGTGGTGGTGAAGGTAAGTCTCCAGTTGGTCACGCTGGTCCTATGACTCCTTGGGGTAAACCTGCTCTTGGTTACAAAACTAGAAAACATAATAAAGCCTCTGACAAGCTTATTGTCAAGAGAGCTAAAGCGAAGTAGGAGTGAAAGATGAGTAGAAGTTTAAAGAAAAATCCATTCGTTGAACCAAAACTTATGTCTAGAATTAAGGAAATGAATGAAAAAAATGAGAAAAAAGCTATCAAGACTTGGTCAAGAAGTAGCACAATCTATCCTGAATTCGTAGGACATACTATTGCTGTTCATAATGGTAGGAAACATATACCTGTTTATTGTACTGTGGATATGGTTGGTCACAAATTAGGCGAATTTGCCCCAACTCGTACTTTCAAAGGCCACAAACAAAAAGATGTAAAGGGTAAAAACTAGGAGTGAACTATGGCAAAAAGAATTAGAGAAAAAGCATTAAAAATTAAAAAGAATCAAGACACTCGTCCTTATGCTAGTGTTCGTTTTGTTAGGCTTTCTCCTACAAAAGCTAAAATCGTAATCGACCAAGTAAAAGGTAAGAGTTATGATGATGCAGTGGCAATTTTATCTAATATGCCACACGAAGCAGCATCAATATTATTAAAAGTTGTTAAATCTGCTGGCGCTAATGCTGAGCACAATAAAGGACTTAATGTTCACGATTTGTGTTTAGCAGAAGTTATTCTAGGCGAAGGTCCAATTAGAGTAAATAAAGTTTACTTTAGAGGTCGAGGCCATGGCGCTGAGCGAATCGCAACAAAAACTAGCCACATTAAAGTAGTGCTAGATAGTAAGGAGTAGAATTATGGGACAAAAAGTTAATCCAAATGGAATTAGACTCGGTATCAATAAGACATGGAATTCTTTTTGGTACGCAGATAAGAAAAATATTGCAAAGAATATTAAGGAAGATAACGTTATCCGTAATTATATCCTTAAAGAATACAAAAGTTGTGCTATCTCAAATATCATCATTGAGCGTACTAATGATAGCGTAACAGTATCAATCGCAACTGGCAAGCCTGGTGTGTTGATTGGTCAAAAAGGTGCTGGTGTTGAAACGCTTAAGAAAAACATTGAAAAATTAACATCAGCTAAAAAAGTTAATGTTAATGTCGTAGAAATTAAAAATATTGATTTAGACGCAAAACTTGTCGCTGAATCTATTGCTCAGCAATTGGAAAAACGTGCTCAATATAGACGTGTTATGAAGTCTGCTATGCAACGCGTTATGCGTGCAGGCGCTCAAGGTGTTAAAACTATGGTGTCTGGTCGTCTTGATGGCGCTGAGATTGCTCGTAGTGAACATTATCATGAGGGATTGCTTCCTTTACACACTTTAAGAGCAAATATTGACTATGCTGTGGCAGAAGCAAACACTACTTTTGGTGTTATCGGTGTTAAAGTGTGGATATATAAGGGCGAAATCCTAGGTAAAGTATCTCAGGCGTCACTACAAATCCACAAAAAAGGAGATAACTAATATGTTAATGCCTAAGAGAGAAAAGAGAAGAAAACAATTCCGTGGTCGTATGACAGGTCGTGCTACTCGTGGCAATACAGTTGTATACGGCGATTACGGTTTGCAAGCAACTGAACCATGCTGGATGACTTCTAATCAATTAGAAGCAGCACGTGTTGCTATCAATAGATATATGAAACGTGGCGGTAAAGTGTGGATAAAAGTTTTCCCACACAAACCTATCACTAAAAAGCCTGCTGATACTCGTATGGGTAGCGGTAAAGGTGCTCAAGTTGGTCACGTAGCAGTGGTTAAACGTGACAGAGTGATTATTGAGGTTAGCGGTCCAAGTGAAGAGGTTTGCCTTGAAGCATTGAGACTTGCTTCTCATAAATTGCCTTGCAAAACTAAAGTAGTTTACAAGGAAAAAGGCGGTGAAAACAATGAAGAATAATTACAAAGACTTGTCCATCAAAGAGTTGAATGCTGAAGAAGCAAAATTAAGAACAGAACTTTTCAATCTTAATTTCCAAAACAAAGTTGGTCAACTTGCCGATACATCAAGAATTAGAATTGTTAAAAAGAATATCGCTAGGGTAAAAACAGCCCTAAAACAAAAAGAAATTGCTGGGATAAAGGAGTAGTAATATGGAAAAACAAGTTTCTCACAAAACTATGCAAGGTATTGTGGTTTCTGACAAGATGGACAAAACTATTACTGTTTTGGTTACCAGCAAAAAGAAACACCCAATATACAAAAAATATACTAAGATATCAAAGAAATTTAAAGCTCACGATGAGAAGAACGAAGCTCATATTGGCGACACAGTTGTTATAATTGAGACACGCCCTATCAGTAAAGATAAGCATTTTAGACTTCTCACTATCGTAGAAAGAGCTAAGTAGGAGGCTAATATGATTCAACCATTATCAGAATTAAATGTTGCCGACAACAGTGGTGCAAAGCGTATTATGTGTATCCGTTGTCTTGGCGGTTCAGTTAAAAAATTCGCAAGTGTTGGCGATATCATTGTGGCTTCTGTTAAAAAGGCAGACCCAGATGGTAAAGTGAAAAAAGGTGAGGTCGTGCTAGCTGTTATCGTTCGTACTACTAAGGAAATTCAACGTCCAGATGGTAGTGTGATTAGGTTTGATGATAATGCTGCAGTGCTTATCGATAAACAAAAAGCACCTCGTGGTACACGTGTATTCGGACCAATCGCAAGAGAGCTTCGTGCTAAGGGATTTATGCAAATTATTTCATTAGCACCAGAGGTTATATAGGAGGCCAAATATGAAGTTAAGTGTAAAAAAAGGTGATAATGTACTTGTGCTTACTGGTAAAGATGCTGGCAAGACAGGTGAAATCTTAGAAATTAATAGAGAGAATGCTAAAGTGCTTGTCGCTGGTGTGAATATTCAAACTCATCACAAAAAACCACGTAGCAAAGATGATAAAGGTGGCATCATGAAGACAGAAGGTTATATTGATGCCTCTAATGTTCAAATTGTTTGTCCAGTTTGCAAGAAAGCAACTCGTATTTCTCACTCTGAAATAGATGGTAAGAAAAATCGTGTTTGCAAAAAATGTGGCACTTCATTAGACGCTATTAAACCAGCAAAAACGACAAAATCAAAAACTGCTGATAAAGCAGAAAAAACTACTGCAAAAAGCAGTAAAAAAGAAGCGTAAAGGAGTATGACAAATGGAAAAAGAAATAAATAGGCGTCATGCACACTATAACGAAGTAGTTAGAAAAAGTTTACAAGAAAAATTCGGTTACAAAAATGTAATGGAAATACCAAAACTTGAAAAGATTGTTTTAAGTCTTCGCCTTGGCAAAGAAAAAGATAATGCTAAACATTTTAATACTGCAGTTGATGAGCTTAGTCTTATCGCTGGTCAAAAGGCAGTTGTTACTTATGCAAAAAAATCAGTTGCAAACTTTAAACTTCGTCAAGGTCAAAAGATTGGTGCAAAAGTTACACTTCGTGGCGAAAAAATGTATGAGTTTTTTGACAGACTCATTTCAGTAGCTCTTCCAAGAGTGCGTGACTTCCAAGGACTTAGTGATAAATCTTTTGATGGACGTGGAAATTATAGTTTTGGTATAAAAGAACAAATTATCTTCCCAGAAATCGTTTATGATAAAATTGACGCTGTACGTGGTTTTGATATTATGTTCGTAACGACTGCAAAAACAAATCAAGAAGCTTTTGAATTGTTACGCCTAATGGGTGTACCTTTCAAACAAGCTAAATAGGAGTGAATTATGGCAAAAAAAGCAATGATTAATAAACAACAAAAACCTCAAAAATTCAAAACTCGTGAATATACGAGATGTTCTATTTGCGGTCGTCCACACGCTGTACTTAAAAAATATGGTATATGCAGAATTTGTTTTAGAAATTTAGCGCACAAAGGCGAACTACCTGGCGTTAAAAAATCTAGTTGGTAAAAGGAGTAAATTATGATAAGTTTTGACCCAATCGCAGATATGCTTACTCGTATTCGTAATGCGAATGCTAATAAGCATGAAAGTGTGCTTATCCCAAAGTCAAAAACTAAACTCGCTATTGCTGAAATCTTAAAAAATGAAGGTTTTATCGTTGATTATAGTGAAAAAGTTGTTGACAAAGTGGCAATGATAGAAATCACACTTAAATATGGTCCTAATGGCGAAAAAGTTGTTCAAGGACTCAAAAGAATCAGTAAGCCAGGTTTGAGAATTTATGCTAATGCTGACCAATTACCAACTGTACTTAATGGCTTAGGTATTGCAATCATTTCTACTAACAATGGTATCATTACTGATAAACAAGCAAGAAAATTAAATGTAGGCGGCGAAGTGCTTGCCTATGTATGGTAGAGAGGTGAGTTATGTCAAGAATTGGAAAATTACCTATCTCAATACCACAAGGTGTTACAGTTGAGATTAAAGATAACGTAGTTTATGTTAACGGTCCTAAGGGTAGTCTTAGTCAAGCATATTCTAAAAACGTTGATGTAACTATTGAAGATGGCAAAGTATTAGTTAGTCGCAAAGATGACACAACTGACAGCAATGCAAAACAAGGTCTTTATAGACAATTAATCAATAATATGGTTATTGGAGTTAAAGATGGTTTTAAGAAATCATTGACTGTACACGGTGTAGGTTACAAGCTTAATAAGCAAGGCAACAAACTTGTTATGAATTTAGGTTTGTCACACCCTGTTGAAATTGTTGAAGCAGATGGTGTCACACTCGAAGCAGTTAACAATGACACAATTATTGTTCATGGTGCTAGCAAAGAAAGAGTTGGCGCTATGGCAGCAAAAATTAAGGCTTTACGTCCAGTTGAGCCATACCACGGTTATGGAATTTATTATTCAGATGAAACAATAATCTTGAAACCGGGCAAATCAGCTGGTAAGAAAAAGTAGGAGGTTGAGTTATGATTAAGAAAATCAATAAAAATAGCGAACGCGTTAAACGTCATATAAAAATCCGTCATAACTTGACTGGAACTAGTAGTCATCCAAGACTTTGTGTGTACAGAAGTTTACAACATATCTACGCACAAATTATTGATGATATTAAAGGCGTAACTTTGGTCGCTTGCAATACAATGCAAAAAGAAATTGCAGAAAAAGTTAAAGGTATGACAAATATCGAGCAAGCAAGTTACGTTGGCGAACAAATCGCAAAACTTGCTAAGAAAAAGAAAATAACTTCTGTTGTATTCGACAGAGGCGGATACCTATATACAGGAAGAGTAAAAGCACTTGCTGACGGCGCTAGACGCGGTGGCTTGGAATTTTAAGGAGAGATTATGGCACAACAAAAACGTGAATTTAGAAAACCAAGAGAAGAAGTCAAAGATGAATTTGACAAGAAAATGGTGGATGTGCGCAGAGTTACTAAGGTTGTTAAAGGCGGACGTACAATGCGTTTCTCAGCTCTTGTGGTTGTAGGCGATAAAAAAGGTAGAGTGGGTATGGGCGTTGCTAAAGCTAACGAAGTACCTGCCGCTATTGAAAAAGCTACTAAAACAGCTAAAAAATCTTTGATAACAGTTCCTGTTATTAATGGTACTATTCCACATGAAATCATTGGTAGGTTCAGTAAAACTAGTGTTAAGATATTACCTTCTAAATCTGGTAGTGGACTTATCGCTGGTGGTGCTGCTCGTATTGTGTTTGATGTGGCAGGTTATACTGATATTACAGCAAAAATCTATGGTTCTACTGACAAAATTAACGTGGTTAGAGCAACGCTTAATGGTTTAAAATCTTTGAGGACAAAAGGACAAGTTGCTATGCTACGCGGTAAATCAGTGGAAGAAATTTAGGAGGACATATGGCAAAAAAGACTGAAAAAACTATAAAAGTTACTTATGTTAAGAGTGCAATCGGTTTTGACAAACGCCAAGCAAAAATAGTAGAAGCGCTTGGTTTCAAAAAACTTGGTCAAACTCGCATCCTCCCAGATAACGATTGTATTAGAGGTAGCATCTTCAAAGTAAAACACTTACTCAAAGTGGAAGA
>CASFFJ010000099.1 GCA_949293915.1 uncultured Christensenella sp. | reverse complement strand
TCTTTATCTAGCTTGGTTAAAAAATTAAGTGAAGTGGAAGCTATTGAAATAAAAGTAAATTCAGAAGTTGATGGTTATAGAATTTTTGAAACTTTAAATGCTAGAGGAATACCGTTAGAGCAACATGAACTAATTAAAAATTTTATTTATAGTTATATGCGAACTAAAGCGGGGCAAGAAAAGGTTTTTAATACATGGAATAAAATAACCTCTAATTTAACCAATGTAAAAGCTGATTACTTTAACAATTTCATTCGACATTATTGCATACATGCATACGGTAAAATAAAAAGGAATACTGAGTTTAAAACCATACGTTTAAAAACAAACAAAAACGAAGTAGAAAGCTTGTTAAATTCTTTATCGTCCTGTTCAAACTTTTATGGTTTGATAATTAACCCTGATAAATTAAAAGGAACAAAGTATTATTCTGACAAAACATTTACCTCTTTGAATTTCTTTAAAAAAATGAATATCATGCAAGTTAGGCCGTTGCTCCTATCATTATTTGAATGTGTTGATGAAGAAAAAATGAATAATGAAACATTTGGCAAATCTTTAGAAATCTTAGAAATTTTTTATTTTATATATCTTATTTTAGGGAAGCAGACAACAAATATCATTGATTCGTCGATATCTTCTCTTGCACTTAAGATACATGATGAAAAAAATTGCGATATTTTATTTCTTAAGAATGTGCTAAATCCATTTTTACCAAGTTATGATTTAGTGAAGGCTAATTTTGTAGAGCTTGGATATTCACATCATAATAAAAAATTTAGTAATACTTCAAACAAAAGAATTGTTGATTATGTTTTTTCAAAAATAGAGAGTAGTTTCTGCAATAATGACGAGCATTCTGCAAAAATACCATCAATTGAACACATTATGGATGATGCTAATGATATAAATGATGCCTGTTTAATTGGTAATTTACTTCCTCTGTCAACAACTCTTAACAATAAATGCAAAGGTAAGAACTTTAGCACTAAATTAAAGATTTATTCACAATCTTCTTATAATTTGTGCAAAAAATTTGTTGAGTACAATGAAAACAAAAGCGAATGGACAATTAATGATATCTCTAAAAGAAGCAATAGATTGGCAGATAAATATTTTATAGAACTTTGGTGGAGTAAAATAATAAATGTATGAATTATTAAAAAACTATAAGTGAATACTTTTAAGCAAAATAAATGTAAAGTCTTTGATGTTTCTTACAAAAGAACTCACAACTTTCAAATAACCCCTTATAAAACATTATTTGAGTTACTTAATCGTCTTGAAGAATAAAAAACAATCAAAACTTATTCAAAAGGAATATATCTAATAAATTCGGATGAACCATTAAAAGAAGACCAAATCATATCATATTATGTGAGTGAGTTTAATTGAGTAGTGGTTGGCTACGACTTGCACAATAAGTATGAATTAAGTTATTATAGAGGAAGGCTGATTATTATTTATACAAATGCAACGGAAACTTCTACTAAAAATATCGGTGATAATTGTAAATTGATTTGATTTGATGTTGCTTTCGTAAAATATGTAATTCTTCTAATTGAAGCTTTCGAGATTGTAGAAAATAGAACAAGTATTACTGATTGCGATTTATCTAAAGCAGGTCGGTTGCTGATAAATTTATTTGAAAATTATTTAGATACTTCTTTGAAGATGTTATTAAAGTTCATAAATATAAATATTCCATGATGTGTTCTTTAGAAAATGTCTAAAGGAGCATGAGCAAAAATAATAATATTATAGAAATATTTAAGAATAATGTTTAAGAGATATTATTTTACGGATGTGTATTTTGAATTAAGAATTAAAACTTATAATAAGACTAAATATCTCATTCGAGAATACAAATATCATTGGTTAATTGATCAAAACCAAAATCATAAAATAGAGTTTAAAGATAATGAGTCTTTAATTTATAGAATGACTCTAGTTACATGGATTGATGTTGCAGTTAATGTTCCTAGAATTATCTGAGTTAGATATAAAAGAGTTTGGCAAAAGATTAAAAGAAGCAAGAATAAAACGGGCTATTCAAGAAAAAGAACAGAAATAAGCGAAAAGAGTCTTAAAGACTATGAAGAAGGTAATAGGACACGACTATTGCTATTTTTTATAAAGTAGTGATTTTATTCCTAAAACCAGCTTATATATTTGGAAAAATATCTCATATATTTTCTATATATAGTGCATTTTGTCATATTTTTGTTATATAATATGAATCGTGAACTTTACTCCAGAAGAAATTAAAAAGTTAAGAATTAAATTAATGCTTTCTCAAACTGACCTTGCCAAATTGCTTGGGATTACTTTTGAAAGCGTTAATCGTTATGAAAATGGAAGAAGTAGGCCTACTTTTAGAGTTCAAAGGAAATTAAGCGAATTATATAAAAAAGAGCGAGATTGAATAATGAGATATCTTGGAAACAAAGAAACAATTAAAAAAGAAATAAGAGAAATGTTGTCGAGCCATGATTTGCTAAAAGAAAATCTTGTTTTTTTTGATGCTTTTTCAGGCACAGGAAGCGTATCAGATTATTTAAAGGATATATATAATGTGATAATAAACGATAATTTAAAATTTGCCTCTATTTTTTCATATGGAAGAATTGTCAAAGACAAAGTTTCATTTAATAATCTTGGGTTCGACCCAATTGATTTTTTCAATAGCAATAGTAATACAATTGATGGTTTTTTCTTTAAAAATTATGCTCCAAAATCATCTGGCAGAATGTATTTTACTGACTTTAATGCCGGAAGAATTGATTATTTTAGGAGTTCTATAGAAGAGTGGAAAAAAGATAAAAAAATTAATGAAATTGAGTACTTTTATCTTTTGGCTTGCTTATTTGAATCGATTTCTAAAATTTCTAACGTTGCTGGTGTTTATGGAGCTTTTTTAAAGAAATGGGATCCTAGAGCAATAAAGAAAATTGAATTTTTACATGTGGAATCAGAAAATAAGACTTCTAAGAACGTTAAGTTTTATAATGCAAATTTAAAAGAAATAATTAAAGATGTTGATTGTGATATTTTATATTTAGATCCTCCGTATACAAAAAATAAATATACAGTACAATACCACATTCTAGAAACCCTTGCATTGAATGATAATCCTGAATTGCATGGTGTAACAGGAACAAGAAAGTTTCCTTCAGTAAGTAATACATGGTCTGAAAAATATAAGGTCGATGTTGAATTCGATTATATTATTGCAAATACGAAAGCAAAGTATGTAATGATGAGTTATAGTAGTGATGGACTCATGTCCAAAGATTATATTCTTAATGTTTTAAAAAGATATTGCGAATTAGACACAATTGAATGCAAAACAATAGTGTATAAAAAATATAGAAATTTTAAAACATTTTCATCAAATGAACATTTTGAGTATATCTTTTTTGGAAAGAAAAAAAATATTGAAGAAATTAATTATTATTGCCCATTAAATTACATGGGAGGTAAATCAACTATTATCGAATTCATAAAAAAGACTATAAAAAGTGGGAAAAATGAATCTTTTATTGATCTCATGGCTGGTGGATTTAATGTAGGTATCAATATGAATGGATTTAATAGTTACATTTATAATGATATTAATTTTATTTTAAAAGATTTGGTTTTTATGTTTAAAAATGAGGATACAAGTACATTACTAAAATTTATAGATAAGACTATCGAAGAAAATTCACTAACAAAACACGGTAAAGAAAATTATTTTAAATTTCGAGCAAAGTTTAATAATGAATATAGGAAAAAGTCTGGATGGGAAAAGTATTTATTTGTATTAATTTTATATGGCTATCAGCAACAATTAAGATTCAATTCTAATTATGAATTTAATAACCCAGTTGGTGAAAGTGGCTACAGCGAAAGCATAAAAGAGAAAATTGTTTCTTTTTCAAGAAGAATAAAGGAAATTAATGTGTCTTTTGAATCAAAAGATTATGAAGAATTACTATGTGAAATAGATGAACATACTTGTCTTTACGTTGATCCGCCTTACCTTATCACTTTAGCGAGTTATAATGATGGGAAAAGAGGCTTCAAAGGCTGGAATAGTGTCGAAGAAATAAGATTATTAACCTTTTTAGAAATAGCTAAATCTAAAGGATGTCGTATCTATCTTTCTAATATCTTAGATTATAAAAATAAAAGTAATGACTTGTTGAAAACTTGGATAAAGAAAAATAATGCAAAATTTGATATAATAAGTTTTAGAAATAGGGAAGAGGTCTTGATTACATTATGAAACCTACTTTTTATGTCAACAGATTAGGAGCACAAGATAAAGTACCAACTGTCGATACTTATCTTACTAAAGAAATATTTGATGATATAATTTGTCGATTGTTTGGCCAACTTGAAGATTATGAAGTCAAATGGAAAGAAGATCGTATTGTCGGAAGGTTGATAAAGCTAGAAACCAATAATCAATTTATTTATATTAATTTATCCCAAAATGGAATAATCAGAGGAAGAGATTATCAAATTCAAAGCATACCAACCGCGTTGTCTATATTTCTGAATGAGCAAAAATATAATAGGAAAAAGTCTAGCTTTTATTTTTATTTCATGCCTTTTTTCGGAAATAACAATACTTCTTATATGCAATTTTTTTATAGAATGTTAAAAACAGCGGGGGTCACTTTTCTCAATGCTGATTACGGATTACCTGGAGTTGAGATATTACCATTTAATACAGTAAGAGATATAATTCGTGCAAGAAATGAAAATCGAGGGGCAAATTCTAGCAATCAATCAACTTATATTACCGATGAAGGAGAATATTATCATATATATGGAAAAACTTTTGGTGCAAATCAAAAAGAAACCACTTTATTGTGCTATGCTGTTTCTGCTGTAACCGATAAACCTATTAAATTGTTTCAAATAGTTGATAACGGTTCAACCAAATTAAGTGATAAAGATATAGAATCAATTTCAAATTTTGAGGATTCAATTAACAAACATAATATCGAGGTATTAGATGATTCATATGAATTTGATAATGATGATTCTGATACTGTAAAGGATAATTTAAGAAATCCAAAATTTGTTTACAATTTATTAAATAAAACTGGTGGCGAAAAAAGATGTGCTCTTTGTGGATGTAAAATTGATAGCGTTATACAAGCGGCACACATTTACGAAGTCAATCAGATTAGAAAACGAAACGACTTAACTTTTGAACAAAAATTAGCTTTGGCTACAGATATTGATAATGGGATTTGGCTATGTGAAAATCATCATAAGTTATTTGATAGACGTCTGATTGATTTTGAAGAAGGACATTTAATTATTTCTAATAATTTAAATGATGAAGATAAGATTTTTGTACAAGAAATAACTACGATAACTGAAATCGAACCTCAATTTATTAATGATAGGATGTTGGCTTTTTTTGATATGAGAGCTGGCATACCTCCAAGAGTGGTTTTAAGCTAAAATATCGATAAAATCGGCACTTTATAGAGGTTTTTTCTAGTAAGTTTATCATTTTGCTAGTAGGGATGTCTTTTGTATTATAACGATAGTCTAAGACATTTTTTAATTAATATTTTGATACATTTAATGGTGTCAAAATTAGCAATATTTATCCAAGAAGTCGAGCTTTTAATTTTGTACAACTAATATCTAGGTATAATGTCTCATTATCAGCAAAGTTTTATAACGTATTTTTTAAACTAGAAGTTTTTCTAATGCAAAAATTTTAATCTACTTTTATCGCATCTTTTTAAGATACTTATTCTTTATTTTTATTGCTTGTTTTTCTATAATTATAGAAAAGAGA
>CASFFJ010000098.1 GCA_949293915.1 uncultured Christensenella sp. | reverse complement strand
GTCCTTTTTCTTGTCTTAATTCTTTTAATCTTTCTGCAAATATTTTCATATATACCACCTTAATTTTTTATAAGTATATCCCAAACTATATAAAAAATTTTTAATTAATAAATTAATTTCATCAACCCGATGCTTTTTATTTTTCATCTTTTTCTGCAACCGCAACCATAGAAACATTAAAACCTGAAATGGTTTTATCAAGAAAATGTTCTATAACTTTTAATTTTGCATCTTGTAACTCTTTAAGATATGTGTCCCAAGTGACCATACGACAAGATGTTGTTGTCACCTTAATAGTTTTACCTTCAAATGGTCTATCAGCAAGTTCGAAGGCTTTTGATGTGTCTGTTTTATGTGTCATTTTACCATCACCCATTACAACAATAAATGCTTTACCCATATTTTTTAAATGATTTTTTACAAAGTTAAAAAATTCACATCTGTCTTTATCATCAACAAGCATATGCAATACAGCGACCGAAAAAATGAAGTCGTATTTTTTATTTAAATTATTGTTAAGAATATCCATAACAAAAAATTTGTTTTCATCTAACCCTTCAACCCTTGCCTGTTCTTTGCACCATCTAATCGCTTCGTTAGAAACATCACTTGCTTCGAGATTGTAATGTTTTTTTAGTAAATAAATAGCATTTTGCCCTTCTCCGCAACCAATTTCTAAAATAGATGAATTTGTAGTAACTCCATATTTTTTAAGAAGTTTTTCAATTGTTGGACTATGCTTATTTCCTGCCCAAGGTTTGTTTTGCAATTGGTGCACTTGAATGTATCTATCTTCATACGCTTCGTAATATTTTTTATTCATTTTATTCCTCTTATTTATAGTATCACGAAAATATCAAGCATGTCAAGAAGTTACGTGTTCGCAATAACAATTCAATCCAGATTATTTTTAATTATCTTTTTAATATTTTAATATTTAATTTTTATTTAAGTCGGTAAAACGTTTTTTATATTATTAAAATTTATCAACAATAAATTGATTAGCTAATACTTTCTTTTTTTATAAGTAATATTTTTTATATTAATCAAAAAAATTATATTTTAATTTGTTATTTATTAGTTATATTATGCGCAATTACAAATCATCAATATAAATGTTTAGTTTAATAAATCTGAAAACTAGTTTGATTGTTTATTGTCCTTTCGTATAAAATATTTTCTGTCTTTTAGTGAATCTGGCAAGTATTGTTGTTTTACATAACCGCCATAATCGTGTGGATATTTATATTTAGGAGGATTTTCTACATCATAATGATAGTTTTTGAGATGTTCTGGGACATTATCATCTGGATGATTTTTTGCATCATCTTGCGCCATATTCATAGCGACTACCACCCTATTATCTTTTGGAGACTCACACACATAAATAATTGCTTGCGTTAACGCTAAATTACCTTCAGGCATCCCTAAATGGTCTAATGCATATAAACTCGCACACGCTTGAATTAGCGCATTTGGTGCAGATAGACCAACATCTTCCGATGCGTGCGCTATTGTTCTTCTTGCTAATACCTGTGGCTCAATTCCAGCCTCGATAAGTCTATTTGCGTAATAAAGTGCTGCTGTTGAATCACTACCACGAAGACTCTTGCAAAACGCGCTTAGCATATCATAATACGCATTTTCATCCACTGAAATTATAGGTTGTTGAATACATTGACTTGCAACCATTTTTGTGATATGAATAGCACCTGTCTCATCTGGTGGAGTTGTGATGACAGCAAGTTCTAAACCTCCAAATGCTGAACGTAAATCGCCATTTGAAAACATCGCAAAATGATTGATTGCCTCTGCATCAATATTTATATTTATGCGTCCAAAACCACGCTCTTTGTCCTTAATCGCTAACAAAAGCGCATCTTTAATATCCGCGAGTTCAAGTGGGTGAAATTTAAATACTCTACATCTACTCACAATCGCAGGTGTCATACTGATATGTGGATTTTCAGTCGTTGTGCCAACAAACATAATGTATCCGCGCTCAATTGCTTCAAGCACGCAATCGCTTTGCGCCTTGCTCCAACGATGACATTCATCTAAAATCAAAATAGTAGGTTTGCCAGTCAATTCAAATATAGACTTTGCGTGTTCAATCACTTTTTTGGCATCCGCAACCCCGCTTGATACAGCATTTAATTTTTCATACTCTAAACTAAGCGTGTTGGCTATTATATATGCAAGCGTGGTTTTACCCACTCCTGGCGGACCATAGAAAATACAACTGCCTAATCTGTTGGCTTTTAACGCACGCCTAATTAAACTATCTTGTCCTACAATATGTTTTTGACCAAAAAATTCATCCAGAGAGCGTGCTCTCATTCGTTCTGCTAAAGGAGTGTTATTTAATCTGTAATTATCCATATTTTTATTATAACAAATTGTATTAAAAAATCAAACTAGTTTCATCTAATTTATATCACATTTAGTTTTTTTATTTTTTTGTGTATTTTATAATAAAGAGTATATCGAATATTATATCTATTCTTTCCTACAACTAATTTATCAGATAATAATTTTATATTTAGCAGTTGTTTAACAAGTTTTAAATACTGCTTTAACTCATCACATTCATTAATGTTAAACAAATGATTTATCATTGAATTTTTAGCGTTTTTTTGCATATTAATTACATCTATTTGTGGACTTTTAATATAAATATTAAAATATTTTTTAACTCGTGACATATTGCATAAAATTTTAACTTCTCCAAGGGCTGTGAAATATAAATAATTATCTTTTACAAAAATTCTGTCAATATTTTGGATTGTGATATAGATTTTTCCTTGGCGTAAGTATACATTTGTACCTACCTGCATAAATTTTGCGTTGTGTATATAGATTTTGTGGCGCTTATTTGAACTAAAATATATGCCACTATCTTTTATTTTAAATTCAGGAAATGGAAAAATTTTAAGTTTAGCATTGTTCCTTAATAACATTACTATTGTGATTGTTAATAAATATATTGCTATCATTGTATAAATTTTGTCCAATAAGTAAAAAACTTAAAATATATTTGACATTTTTAAGTTAAAAATATAGAATATAATTATAATTTATAGGGGGAAATATGAAAGCAAAAATTGGTATTAATGGTTTTGGTAGAATAGGCAGATTGATTTTACGCGCAAGCGTTGGGCGTGATGATGTCGAGATTGTGGCAATTAATGACCCATTTTTAACGCCAGAATATGCGTGTTATTTATTTAAATATGACAGCGTTCACGGCAAAGCAACTAATGAATTAAAAGTAGCTACTGATGGCTTAAAATATAATAGGAAAACCATCAAATTCTATGCAGAAAAAGAGCCAGAAAATATAGATTGGAAATCAGCTGGTGCTGAATATATCATTGATTGCACTGGCAAGTTCACGCACGCAGAAGATGCAATAAGGCATTTAAAAGGTGGCGCAAAAAAAGTTATTATCAGTGCTCCGGGTAAAGAATGTCCTACTTTTGTTGTTGGCGTTAACGAAGATAAATATGATTCTAGTATGACTGTCGTATCAAACGCAAGTTGTACCACCAATTGCCTAGCGCCATTAGTAAAAGTTATTGATGATGTATATGGTGTAGAAGAAGGACTGATGAGCACCATTCACTCTACAACTGCCACTCAACTCACGGTTGATGGTATTTCAAAAAAAGACTGGCGTGGTGGACGTGCTGCAAGTGCTAATATAATACCAAGCAGTACAGGTGCTGCCAAAGCAGTTGGCGAAGTTCTACCTCACCTTAAAGGAAAACTTACCGGTATGAGTTTTAGAGTGCCTACAATCAATGTTAGTGTAGTTGATTTTACAGTTAAACTTAAAAAATCTACCACTTATGAGCACATCTGCAAAACTATGAAAAAATACAGCAAGGACATCATCCCTGATGTTTTGGGTTACACAGATGAACCTGTCGTATCAAGTGATTTTATTGGTGATATGCATACTTGTATTTTTGATGAAAAAGCAGGCATCATGCTCAGCCCTAATTTTGTAAAATTAGTAGCTTGGTATGACAACGAATGGGGTTACTCTAACAAATGTCTTGACCTTGCAAGCGTGATGAAGAAAAAGGATGAAAAATCAAAAAATTAACTTTTAGCTAAAAACTAAATAATATTGGTATTAAAAAGCAAGAGAATCACTCTTGCTTTTATTTTTATTTTATTTTGTAAGTCTAATGCACAATATTTAAAAATTTAACTTTTACTAATATCAATACTAACAAATATTTCAATCCATTAAAATTTATTTATAAAAAAAGATATCATACGATATCTAAATTATAATTTTATTATAAAATACAAAAGAACCTCAATTAAACAAAATGATAATGTAATGATTGATAATACTAACCCTACTATTGCCAATCCTTTACCAGACATATTTTTTGTTTTTGTATCATTCATAGCTAAAGCACTAAAAATCACGCCCAAAACGCCACAAACAAATGAAAGATAAATATTTATAAGCAACGACACGAGTCCTAAAAAAAAGCCTGCAATCGCATTACCAGAACACTTTTTAGTTAACTGTGGCTGTGTATTATTTCGATTGCTATTAATATTTTGATTTATATTAGTTGTATCATTAAATACATTTTGTAATGGTGTTAAATTTTGATTATTTGACATATTGCTTAAATCTTGATTTGACTTATCTTCATCTACAACTTCTATTCGTTCAGTTTGTTCAGTTTCTTTGTCTTCACTCTCGACAATTATTTCTTCTGATATTGTATTAGCCTCAATTGGCGTATTTTGTTCAGTTGGTTCAATTTGTGAATTGTTAGAATTTTCTTCCAAACTATCAATAATATTTAATATTTCATTTTCTTCAACATTGCCAGTTTGAGATTTTACTTGCAAACCACAATATCCACAAAATTTCGCTCCTTCC
>CASFFJ010000097.1 GCA_949293915.1 uncultured Christensenella sp. | reverse complement strand
TCTTGCATTTCGCCATTAGGGTCAGTAACTTTTATGATGTAATAATCTGCATTTTCATCCCCTTGCCAACGGACATAAAATTCTTTATCTGAAATCTCTTTATTAAATCCAATTTGTGTTGGCGTAGTAAGAGTGTTTAATTTATTGACCTCAGCATACTCGCTCGATTCATCACTATCCGCATACTATCCGCCAGTTGTGTCTGCTTTGGCGGTAACATAAATTTGATATAAACCTGCTTGCTTTAAATATTCTGTGATATTTATAGCGCTTACTGTAGGGAAAATATTTGATAATCCTAACTCACTTAGATAATCTTTATATTCATTATCATTGACTTTGATGATTCGTACGCTATAATTTTTTGCATTGTCTTGTAAATCAAACGATAGTGTATATATACCTTCATTTTCAACCACTTTAATGTTGGTCACTTGATTTAATTGTAAGCGTAATTCATATTCGTAACTATTTTTTTCACTAGGTTTAATATTAGACAATTCATTTGGTAATGCACGAATAGTTATTGTATAGCTATTGGCAGTAGACAAATAATCTGTTATATCCACCTCATACAATTCGCTACGATTGTCGTTTAATATAGTGATTTTGTTGAAATTAATCATAATTTCATAAGTTTCAGCATCACTAACACCATAAAAATACAAATAATATTTAGTTGCTCCGCCATTTATTTTTTTCTCAATTGGTGCGTTGTTGTCCATACTATCTTTTTTGAATTCTGGCATATCTAAAACTTTATAATGTGCAATAGTTACACCCGCACTGAGCGAACTATCATTATATCCGCTATATTTATCCGCCACCGCTTGAACTCTTACAGTATAATTGGCATATTCCCCTGCTTTAATGATATATTCTGATAAATTGATAGATGTATTTGTGAATAATTTTTCAATCTTTTCATCATTTAAATATACATAATAACCTATTGCATTATTCACTTTATCAAACTTCAATAAATACGGATTAGTACCATCAAAATAGATTTTGTTAGGCGTCGCTAATGTGATTGAATAGTTAAAATCATAACTTTTTATAATTGGGATATAACCATCAATTGAAATGATAACTTTTAGTGTCTTTTGACCAAGAGACAAGTCAAGTGTAGTTATATCTATTTGTGGTTCGGTCACAACCACCACCTGATCATCTATCTCTATAATGTAACTATTGGCAACCGATGTCCAAGATATTGTACTATTAGATATTCTGAAGTTAATTGATGTGTCCAAAGATTCACTAAATCTAGACACAGTTTCGCTTAACGCACTAGACAAATAATTACCTTTACCTATCGCTTGCACAGTTATTGATAAATCATCATCTGTTAAAATTCGACTCAATGTATCAGCACCAACTGTTTCACATTCCACACCAGTTGACTTGTGTATGTATATTTTATATCCAGCAATAAAATCTTGATATTCACTCGCCACACTCCATACAGCTATATTAGAGCCAATTTGGCTGTTGTATTCCACACTAATATTAGGCGCACTGATTGTGGCAAAATTAGTATGATATACATCTAAAGAATAGTTAGAATCATCATAATATTTTTGATTAGATACATAATTTGCTTGAATACTAAATTTGTATGTAGTCAATTCATTGTAATTATTGTTGAAAAGTAAATTTAAGTTAACATCTAAAATATTATTGTCTAAACTTATCGCACTATTTGTGCCATTTAATTCGACACGAATTGATGAGTTGTCCGCATTGATTGTGACTGCATTGGCAAAACTGTCAATAACTGCTGTCATATGCAAGTTGTCAACATATTGTTCTTTTGTGGCATCATATTCATTAATTTTGTATACCGCCACATTACTAGGTGTTTCAAGTGTCTTTTTGTGGGTATAAACAATTTTGGTTGTATAACCGCTGGCTAAATAATTACTATTCATTCCATAAGCGTTTATATAAAATTTATATTCGCCAACAGTTGTCAAAATAGAGGCAAAATCAAATTTGTTTATACTAAATTGATATTCTGGCAAATCAAGAGAAGCAATCGTTTCACTATCATCGGTCAAAACATTGTTTGTAGGAGTAACTACTTTCACGCGATAATAACTAGCGTTCTCTACAACATCCCAAGTGAGAGTGAGATTATTGATTTGCACATTTGTAGGCTTGTCTATTGGCATAGTATGTGTGTATGACACGGGCGAAGAATACTCACTATCCTTTTTTTTCTCCCCACACGCGCGCACTTTAATAGAATAACTTTCGCCCAAAGTAAACACTTTTGATGCATCGTATTCTAAATAGTTTTTATTATTAACTGAATATAATTCGACATTGTCATTTGTTTTTGGGAACACTTTGATTGAAAAATCATCAACGTTGATTACATAATATTCTTCATTTTTTACACGTTCAAAAACTATTTTACCACCCGAATTTACAACCAGTCCGCTAGGAGTAGATAATGTGTTTTTATTAGTATTATTGCACGCTACAAAAATACATGGTAGCATTAAACAAAATATTAAAATAAAAATCTTTAATTTTTTCATAACCCCTATTACCTTTATTTTATTATACCCAAATATGCGACATAAATCAAACAATTTAGACAAAAATTAATATTTATATTAATTTAACAAAATTCATATTTGAATTACATTAAGCGTAAATTATTTTAGAGGTAGTTATGTATTATTGTAATGAATTTTTATCTTTATCAGTATTGTCGTTATATGAGGGAGAACTTATCGGCAAAGTGGACAAACTATATTTTGACAAAAAATTAAAACGCCTTATCTCACTTGAATTGATTGGCGAAAATGATACTCGTTATATTCTGCCAAGCAAAAATATTTATCGCGTTGGCAAGAACGCAATCACCGTAAAAAACAATCAAGCAGTATCTTTAAAAGTGGAAGAGACTGATTTGTTATCCGCTCCTATCAATTCAAAAGTGTACTCTATCAATGGCGAATATTTAGGCATTGTCAAAGAAATAAGTATGAATGAAAAATTTTTATGCGAAAAGTTGTCGTTAGAAAACACAACATTACCTATTTCTTTATTAGCCACGTGCGGAAAAAATACTGTCATTTTTTATGACAATACTGAAAAAATCAACTTAAATAAATTTAAAACAAAAATTAGTCCTAAAATATTTAAAAATGAAGAAGTGCAAACTGCTGAAATTCAACCAAGCCCTAATGTTGTTCCAGTAGAAACGCCAAAAAATGTACAAAATACAGACTTTTTGCTCGGCAGAATTTGCACAAAAGATATTTTTAATTTCAATAACGAATTATTAATAAAATCACACGCAACCATTACAAAAAAGAATTTAAAAGAAATTAAAAAATATGGTAAAATTCGTGAACTTATGCTGTATTTAAAATAATTAAATTGCTAAAAATTGGACACTGTCACGCAAATATTTAAACACTTCTATGTGGCGTTCTTCATCTTCAATAATGCGCGCAAACAATTCTTTTAAACTTTCATTATTTACCTTTGAAATAGCCATTTTGTAATCATCAATGGCTTTTTTTTCTGCTACAATATTATTGTCTAACATTTCGCTCAATTTTGGTGTGTAATTTATATATTGCGCTGTATATGTATTTCCTCTACTATCTTCATATTTTGGACGTCCTCCAAAATCTGTTATAGCGTGCATCAACATATCAAGGTGTGTCATCTCAACAATAGCTATCTCTTCTAAAATGTCCGCTATTTCTTCGTTGGTAGCATCAGCAACAACTGATTGATAAATATACTGCAACACTGCACTCATTTCACTCGTTCTGCTAGATGCTAAATTTTTTAATACCGCCACAATAGAAAAGTCATCACTAGTAGCTACAATCTTTGGATAAGGTTTATTTACTCTCACTTCGATATCTTTCATATTTCCCCCTATTTTTCTTATGGAAAAATTAAAAGAATTGTGACAAATTGTTTTTTTAATAAAATTAATTTTAATTATTTTCATAATTTATTAAATTTTTATTAATTTTTTAATAATTTTTTAATAAAATTTTTTTATTTATTAATTTTTTAATAAATTTTTTTTATTTATTAATTTTTTAATAAAATTTATTTTTTATTCAATTATTATTGTGCTAAATTAAAATATTATAAATTTACATTATGTTTTATTAAATTAATTTTATAAATTAATTGTTAATTTTTTTTGATTGTGTTAATATTAATATATGAGTAAGAAAATGAATAAAAAGAAAACAAAAATAACTTCAGCCAATATATCGCGCTTTAATCCAAGCGCAGAAAAAGGTTTGAATGAAAAACAAATCAATCAAAGAATTGGCGAAAATCTAATCAATTCAAAAACTAGTAACAAATCAAAAAGTATTGGTAGTATTTTTGCTAAAAATATTTTTACTTTCTTTAATATGACGTGTTTGGTCGTTGCTTTAGCTCTTATTTCAGTTGGCGCATATGCAGACTTACTATTTATGGTCATTGTTGTATTAAATACAACTATAGGAATAATTCAAGAGATTAAAGCTAAGCGGACATTAGATAAATTAAATTTGTCTAATTCTAATTTTACCAAAGTTGTTAGAGATGGCGAAGTGCAAGAGATTTATAAGACCGAACTTGTGCTGGATGATGTATTGGTGTTGTCATCTGGTATGCAAATAGCGTGTGACAGCATAATGCTTGATGGCGAGATTGAGGTTAATGAAAGTTTATTGACAGGTGAAAGTTTGCCTATAAAGAAAAAGAAAGGTGACACTCTATTAGGTGGTAGTTTCGTTTCATCTGGTTCTGCCCGTGCCAAAGTAAACAAAATTGGTCAAGAAAATTATATCGAACAACTAAGTGAAAAAGCAAAATCTTTCGCTCAATCAAAAAGTGAACTATTGACATCACTCAGAGCGCTTATAAAAATTATATCAATCTTTATGGTGCCAATTGCTATAATTATGCTTTACAACAATTACACATACTATGTCAATAATCCTGCCGAAAATTATTCGCTGGCATATATGGTTATTACAAAAACTAGTGGTTGTATAATCGCAATGATACCTGCTGGAATGTTTTTATTGACCTCAGTTGCGCTAGCAGTAAGTGTGGTACGTTTAGCAAAAAAACGAACATTAGTACAAGATTTATATTGTATAGAGATGTTGGCTCGAACAAATGTCTTATGTCTTGATAAGACTGGGACTTTGACCAATGGCTCTATGAGTGTCAAAGATGTAGTGATGCTAGATAGTGGTCACACAACAAAAGATGTAGATAAAATTATTGCTAGTATGGTGGCTACTTTCCACGATGCTAACCATACTGCGCTAGCATTAAAAGCATATTTTGGAAAGCCTTGTTATAGTGCGGATAAATCTGTACCTTTTAGCAGTGAACGAAAATTTATGGGCTGTAAATTCAAACAAGTTGGCGCATACAAATTAGGTGCTTATGAATATGTGATGAGTAATCCAACTGATGAAATTAAAAAATCAGCTGAAAGTTTCGCTTTAGAAGGTTATAGAGTTTTGTTGTTATGCTCGTGTGACAATAATTTCTCAAATCAAAATGTAAAGCCAATTTCATTCATATTATTGCAAGACAATATTAGAAAAGATGCGCCTAAGACAATACAATGGTTTAAGGATAATGGTGTGGATATCAAAATTATTTCTGGCGACAATCCAATAACTGTCAGCGAAGTGTCCAGACGTTGCGGTGTCGAAAATTGCGACAAATATATCAGTTTGCACGGTATGAGCGAAAACGAAGTGCGTGAAGCGGCAAATAAATATACAATATTTGGGCGTGTCAGTCCAGAACAAAAAGCAATTTTGGTCCGCACGCTTAAATCACAAGGCAATACTGTTGCAATGACAGGCGATGGTGTCAATGATATATTAGCATTAAAAGAAGCAGATTGTTCAGTGGCAATCGCTGCCGGCAGTGATGCCGCTAGAAGTGTCAGTCAGTTAGTGTTGCTGGATAGCAATTTTAGTTCTATGCCTAACGTAGTGGCTGAAGGTAGGCGGGTTATTAATAACATTCAAAAATCATCTTCTCTATTCTTAATGAAAACGATATTTGCAATCTGCATATCAGTGTTCGTATTGTGTATGAACAAAACTTATCCATTCTCGCCTATTCAGTTTATATTATTAGAAACATTAGTTATAGGTATTCCATCTTTCTGCTTAGCATTGCAACCAAACACAAATCGTATTCAGGGCAAATTTTTATCAAATGTTGCAAAGAATACGCTTCCTGCCGGTATATGTATGGTGTGTGCCGTAATTTTCTTGTATATTTATCAAATGAAAACTGGCATTTCAACCGAAGTTTTGGTCACTATGAGTTCGCTCGCGGTATTAATCGTTGGCTTTATCTCGTTATATAAAATGTGCAAGCCATTTAATTGGTTTAAATCAATTATGTTCATAACGTGTGCGTGTTTGGCAGTGGTTGCAGTGATGTTCTTCTCTGACTTATTCAAGTATGTAGATATAGCGTATACAGAAAAATTGATTTTAGTTTTAGTATGTTATTTTGCGTTTACTTTGTATTGGATACTAAACAAACTGTTTGAACTAACAACTAAGTCTAACAATCTAAACGAATAATATTTGATATTTTCGATTGAGTAATCTCAAACTTATAAATACCCGCAAGGGTATTTTTTTTAATCAATGCAATAGCTTTTTGTAGCGGAAGATAATCATCAAAATCAGCAAAAAAATCTCTTAGTTTTGTTTCATCATCTAATTTAATGCTATCATCTAACAATTTGTTAGCGTATTTATAATTGCCTGCCACAACACAATCCAAGAATGCATTTGGGATAAAGTCTTGATTAAAAATCTTTTCACTATTATTAAGATAAATTAAATAACTATCGTATTCATTATTTTTGTTTATCATAAAAACTTTTCCGTGTTCTAAACTATCATAGCATTTGCACATAAATATCAATTCATCTGCAACAATATTTATTTCATCATAATATGATGCAATTTTTAATTCTTTGTCTTTAACAATCACGACAAAGTCACGTGAACCTTTAAAATAAATAACAAGATAATTTTTCCTAATCTCATAATGCGAATAAGATATATCTTTTACTTTTTCATCACAAATTTGTTCGCCATTTATTAAAATTGTTAAACTTTTATTGATATTTACTGTTACAGTATTAGACATAAATTTAATTTGTGTTGAAAACGAATTAATATAATCTGCGCATAAATAATAATATGTATCAAATCCATAGTCTATTTTTAAAACATTTTTATGCTCGTTAAAATCAAACACAAATGGCAATTCCCCATTATGTCCAAACACTAGATAATGAGTGGTTTTATTATCGACAATACAATATTTGCAGTATGGAACAATATCATATATTTTGTCGCTTAATAGTACACAAGCAAACTTTGAAATTAAATATTTCATATTAATATGTATGACAGAAACAAAAAAAACTTGTCATTCGCTAAAACAATATAATAAAAAACATTTTTCGTAAAATAAAAAGAAAAAACACGTCAAAAATAAAATTATGAAGAAAAATAACACTAATAATGAATGTAAATTACACACTATGCCACCTACAATCACTGATAATGATATCAGTGCGCTATTTAATGGCATTTTGCTAGTTATAAAGAAAAAAATTGAATTAGAAAAACGTGCAGAAATATTATCAATCAATATGACAAACGACCGCCTAATAAAACAACTTAAAGAAAAACAAGCGGAATGTGTAAGACTAAAAAATGAAATAATTTATTTAAAATCTCAACTTGAACAAAATAATAAATAGTTGTTAGGATTTATTTGTTTCGCCTTTGTTTTTTTGTTTTAATTCTTGAAAAAATACTTCCCCCTCATGCGATTGGAAATATACACCAACAATATCTCGTTTTTTGCTACTCAGAATATAATATGCAGCGCGCTTTCGTGCTCCGCCTACAATGTAACCCACTTTTTTAAGATTCGGCTCAACAAACACATTGAATGCGCGTAATCTGCCTTGATTGTCAATAATTGTTATGCCATCAAAGTTCAGCATATTAATAAATAAGTCGGCAAACGCTTGCAATTTCTCTTCACTATAGCTTTTTGATTGAGTGAATAATTTGCTAAAACTGATAGGTTCTGTTAACCAGATGCCATCTTGAAAGATGCCATTGTCTTTATAATCTTTATCAACAATGACACATATAGCGCCATTTACATTATTCATAACATTTGTGAAAATGTTTAAGTAAAGATTTTTCATATCTTGCAATTTTCTTTGAGTTGTGCGCAGTTTAGAAAAAGTGCATTTCACAAAATCTCTAATTTCGCTAGAAAATGTATTGCTTTTTGATTTATCAAGCGAAAAGTTTATAGTTAAATCGTTACCCTTGATAGAATGTAAGTGCATTGTAAAAAAGTTATTAGGCATAGCCAACACTGCATGGATATTGCTCGCTTTGTCTTTTATAGTACTGTTTTCTGATATTGTTTGCAAAAGATTCCTGTCTTTAATACTAGTAAACGACATAATTATGCCATAACAAATTTTGTTTTCTTTAATATCAATAAACAAGCACCACTCATTTTTTATAATCGCTAAAATTGATTTAAGGCGCGAATTAAACATTGTGGCATCAACATCTTCAAATATTGTGAGTGCGTGCGATTTTGGAATATGTTTTGTAAACAACTCAATATTGTCAGTAAATAAAATCTTAGGTTTGATTTTTTGATCTTCTTCCGACCAGTTTAAAATGTCATTAAACTTGTTCAAAAAATGTGACATTAATAGCGGTGGAAAATTCTCAAACTCATTTTCAAAAAATTTGATTACATTTTCTTTTGCATTATCAAAAAAAACTACTTCTTCCATATCGCACCCATTCTTTTATTTCAATATAACAAAGATGACAAAAATATGCAAATATTTTTTTTGATTTTTTTTAAAAAAGCAAAAAACATTTGACAAATTAAAAAAATATTGATATCGCGCGTATTAAAAATACTGATAAACAACATAATTTTATATACAACAAATTGACAAATATTCAATTAATTGCTATACTCTTAAAAGAGGTATAATTATGCAAAATGAAAATATGCACGAATACGATATAAAACTAGATAAAGTTAGAAGATTAGAATCAGCGGGCGAAAAGGCATATAAAGCTAAATATGCTAAAACGCACGAGATACACGACTTAGATAAATACGAACTTGACACAAAAGTAAGTGTTGCGGGTAGAATGACATTCAAGCGTACATTTGGTAAGCTTATTTTTGCTAAACTTTATGCAATTGGCGACAATTTTGACATTGACTTCACATCTCCAATTCGCACAAGTGTGCAAATCAGCCTATCTTTAAATATTGTTGGCGAAGAAGCATTACAAAAATTTAAAGAGTTTTGTGATATCGGCGACTTTATTGGCGTGGAAGGTAAATTGATTCGCACGCAAACGGGCGAACTCACTGTTCAAGTAGAAACTTTTGAATTGTTATCTAAGGCGCTACGTGGACTTCCTGAGAAATTCCACGGATTGACAGACACAGACATTCGCTATCGTCAAAGATATCTTGATATTATATCTAATGAAAAGAGCAGACTTGCTGTGTTGGTACGTTTCAAAGTAACTCAATTTTTACGTGAATTTTATATCAAACACGGATTTTTAGAAGTCGAAACACCGATATTGCAAAATGCGGTTGGAGGTGCACTTGCTAAACCATTCCGCACACACCATAACGCACTTGACCTTGATATGAATCTTAGAATATCTCCAGAGACATTCTTAAAACGCGTTATTGCTTGCGGATTTGATAAAGTGTTTGAAATTGCAAAAGATTTTAGGAACGAGGGCTTATGCGTGGACAAACTGCAAGAATTTACAATGCTTGAAAGTTACGCTGCTTATTGGGACTATGAAGATAGCATTAAATTTTATACTAAATTATTTAGAGAAGTTTGTTTTTATGTGTTTGGTAAATACGAGTTTAACTCTAATGGTAGGACTATTAAATTGCCAGAAGAATTTCCAAGAATTGACTATGTGGCAACACTGAATGAAATTTTAGGCTTTAACGTTTTGGATATGACAGATGTGGATGAATTCAAAAAACTTGTTTTAGAAAAAGGCTTATTGGAAGAATACGAACTTGCCGACCAATTCACTTGTGGTGGCATTATTGACTTACTCTACAAACGTAAAATGCGTCCTAATATCACTGAACCAACCATTCTATACAATTATCCAAATGTTGTTCCACTTGTACGCTTTAACGATAATGATGATAGATTAATTGAGATGTTCCAACTGGTCATTGATGGGCAAGAAATGATTAAAGGTTATAGCGAGTTGGTTAACCCTATTCAACAGAAAAAAGGTTTTGAGGACCAAGCAACAGCAAAACAACGTGGCGATGCAGAGGCTATGGATTATGACAAAGAATATGTGCTTGCTATGGAGCACGGCTTCCCACCAATCAGTGGTATTGGTTTTGGAATTGATGTGTTTATTTATCACTTGCTAGATTGCGAAAATATTCGTGACACAATCTTATTCCCTATCACAAAACCATTGGATGAATCAAAAGAGGTGGAAAAAGATGAAGATTAGTATTTTAGGCTCAGGAAGATGGGCATCATGTATAGCGTATTATCTCAATAGAGCAAAAGGTTATGATATCACAATGTGGGAATTGAAATTTGATGATAGACCTGAGAGCAAGCTTTTCTTAACTCACAAGAACGAATATTTGGAACTACCTAAATCAATCAAAATGACACACGATTTGCGTGAAGCACTAGATTTTGGCGAAGTTGTAATTATATCTATCGTTTCTCAACAATTATCTAATTTAATGGAACGCATAAAAAGAGAATATGGCGAAGGCTTTGAGAATAAAAAATATTGCTTGTGTATGAAAGGTATTGAGCAAGACACAGGTAATACGCTTACAAAAGTTTTGCGCAAAGCAGGTGTGTATAGATCAAACATTGCAGTATGGGTTGGACCTGGTCACGTACAATCAATTTCACGTGGCGAACCAACAAATATGGAAATTTCATCATATAGCAGTAAATATGCAGAATATTTAAAAAATTCATTCGAAAGCGAAGGTTATATTGATATCTGTACATCCAG
>CASFFJ010000096.1 GCA_949293915.1 uncultured Christensenella sp. | reverse complement strand
TCTTGTATGTGTTATAGCCTAAATCTTCCAACGAAAAAGTATCATTAATATTCACATATATTTCTCGTGTGTCAAAACTAATAACTTCATCATTGCGCATAAAATAGTAAGTAGTAAGTCCTAAGCATACTACAACGACTATTGCAACTAAAAATACTAAAAATTTTTTCATAGTTAACCCCACTTGATATTAATATTATAACCGACAATTAAATTTTGTCAATACCAATTTTAAAAATTTTATTCACATTTATGCATATTATTATTTAATACACAACTGAGAATATTGTTTTTTATTGAAAATTTTTATATTTTATGCTAGTATTATATACAATATGAAGAAAATTGATAAATTTAAAGACTTTTTATTAAATTTGATTTATCCAAAACATCTTGCTTGTATATTTTGTGATGAAGAGTTAGATGAACGTGCAGAAAACGATTGTTGTTATGATTGTTTACATTCATTGCCATTTATTGATAACGCTTGCCTTAGATGTGGCGCACAAATTAGTGATAATAATGAAAATATATGCTTAAATTGTAAGATTAATAATTTTTATTTTGACATTGCTCGTGCTGTATTTAAATACGAAAATGCCATTGTATCCGCTATACACCGATTTAAATATGCTAATGAAAAATATCTGTACGAACCATTTGGAAAATTTTTATCAAATTATCTTGCAAGTTGGAACATTAATTTTGATTTTATAACATCTATACCTCTTCATCCGCTAAAAGAAAAATCTCGCGCCTTTAATCAGTCTAAACTAATAGCAAAGGTTGTTTCAAACAATTATAATATTCCATATATGGATATGTTAGAAAAAATTGTGAACAATGCTAGTCAAGCTAGCCTACCGCTAAAAGATAGAAAAACCAATGTAAAAGATGTCTTCAAAACCATTCCAAGCATAAAAAGAGTTATAAAAGACAAAAATATTTTGTTAATTGATGATGTATTCACTTCTGGTTCAACAGTCAACGAAGCTTCAAAAATGTTAAGACAAGCGGGTGTAAATAAAATTTATGTTTTAACACTAGCGCATACAGTTGACCATCAAGAGATATAAGTTTTAAAAAAATAATAAAAAATCAGTTTTTTTGTTGTTTTTTTAGATTTTTATATAACTTTTATGATTTTTCGCATAAAGTATTATTTTTTTTAATTATTTAATATTTAGTTATATCTTTATTTTTAAATATAATTAATTCATTAATTTTTTTAAAATTTGTCACTATATAATATGTTTTTATGTTTGCTAAAAAAGTTAAAATGCTGTACAATGAATAATATGAAAATAACAGCAACAGTGATTAATACAGTATTTAGAAATGCAGACAATGGATATTCTGTCATCAATTTATCATTTAATAACAAAAAGTTGACCGCAGTTGGCAATATTCCAGAAGTGTATGAAGGTCAAACTCTTGAACTTGATGGCGAATATGTGGTCAATAAAAAATTTGGCGAACAATTCAAAATTGATGAAGTTAAATTAATTGAACCAACCACTTTACCAGCAATTGAAAAATATTTGAGCAGTGGACTAATCTATGGCATAGGACCGGTCACAGCAAAAAAAATTGTTGAAGAATTTAAAGAAGACACTTTAACTGTACTAGAATTTGACCCAGTAAAATTAAGCAAAATTCGTGGGATTAGTAAACAAAAGGCAATAGAAATCTCTAATCACTATAACGAAATGCGTGAAATGCAAGCTAGTATTATGTTTTTGCAATCGCACAATATTAGTACAAATATGTCAATTAAAATCTTTAATATATACAAAAGTAAAACTATTGAGATTGTCAAGAATAATCCGTATCAATTAGTGTCAGATGTTGATGGGATAGGTTTCATCACAGCAGATAAATTAGCACAGAAGTTAGGCATTGACCCATTGAGTGAAAGCAGAATTAAAGCAGGACTGATTTATTCACTCAAAACAGCCAGCGAACGTGAGGGCCACACTTATCTCCCACGCGAAAATTTGATTCAAAATTGTGCAGATTTGTTGTCATTTTCTGAGAATGAAACCAATTTGATAGAAAAAAGTTTGGATTTTTTACAAATCGAAGCATTGGTTAAGAATTTTAATTATCGCGGACAAGATATAACCGTTTTAACTAAAATGTATTTTGAAGAAAAATATTGCGCAAGAAAACTTTTTAAACTCAATCATAATCAATTCGAAGACGATTACAATTTTATTGACAATATTAATCATTATCAAAGGTTACACAACATTATTCTAAATGGCGAACAAACTGATGCCGTGCAAGCTGGTATGACAAAAGGTGTATCTATAATAACTGGTGGTCCGGGTACGGGTAAAACTACAATTGTGCGCTGTGTATTAGAGATGTTAAAACAAAATCATAAACGAGTTGTCTTGTGCGCTCCAACTGGCAGAGCCTCTAAACGCCTAACTGAAACCAGTGGAATGGAAGCAAAGACAATACATCGTGTTTTAGAGGTTAACCCAAATGGGAGTGATGGATTCTTTAATCGAAACGAAAACAATCCTATTGATGCTGATGTTGTCATTGTAGATGAAGTCAGTATGGTCGATGTCGCACTATTCTATCATTTAT
>CASFFJ010000095.1 GCA_949293915.1 uncultured Christensenella sp. | reverse complement strand
AATGCAAACCAGAACGCACAAATATTGAAAACTTTTCATTCAACTCATTCATTATAGTATTACAATCAATATCGCCAACATTAAAAGCAAAAACATTTTTTGAGTTCTCTCTCGAATAAAATTTTAAAAATTTTAATTTTTTTAATGAAAAAAATGCATATTTTGATAAATTTTCTTCTTTTTTTGTGATTTTTTTAAAATTTTTCTTCAAAAATTCTATTCCAGCTTTCAATGATAAAATTGGAATTGTTGGAATTGTACCCGCTTCTAACCCTTCTGGAATTAAATTTGGCTGAACAAGATTCTCGCTATCTGTACCCGTACCGCCGAATAAAATTGGATTAAGGTTTACCCCGTTCTTTATAACCAATCCACCCACTCCTGTGATTGACAGACAGCCCTTGTGTCCTGAAAAAGTGAACATATCCACATTGCATTTGGTTAAGTCTATATCAATATGACCGCACGATTGTGCACCATCAACTAGATAGAAAATATTGTGTTCTTTACAAATTTTACCCACGCTAAAAATATCACACACTTCTCCTGTTACATTTGATATATGTGTAGTTATAATCAAGCGCGTATTTTCATTTATAACTTCGCATAATTTATCAGGAATATCTTGCATATCACAATCAAGAATTGTTACACTTACTCCTAAACTTTCCATATGCTTAATTGTGCGCAGAACTGAATTATGTTCATAAATTGTGCATATCACATTATCACCTGCTTGTAATAAGCCCATAATAGCCAAATTTAAACTTTCAGTACAATTTTTAGTAAAAATCACATTGTAATCATCTGCATTAAAAAAACTTTTAACTTCTTCACGCGTTTCAAAAATTTTCTCTGCTACTTTATTTGACAATAAGTGACCACTCCTGCCTGGATTGGCGGTTAAATTATTAATAGCATTGTTAACTGCTATTTTTACTTCATTTGGTTTTATAAAACTTGTTGCAGAATTATCTAAATATATCATACTATACATTATGAAATAAATTAAAATTGTGACAAACAAAATTAAAACAAAATCAATATAGTGTATTATGAGGTTAATATGTATATTTATATCGCTTTTAAATCTCGCACCAACCTTATGTCTTTTTATCAATTGTTAAAAACTTATATCAATGCAAGCGTTGTAGGCACGCCTAGAAGCATTAGCGTTAGTTGCGGATTGAGTATAAAAACTGAAAAACGAAATTTAAATACTGTCTTAGACTTATTACGCAAAACGCGTGTAGATAACTTAATTGGAATTTTTTTAATCACTTCTACAAACAATTATAATCAAGTTGAAAAGATATATTAATTATATTTTTTAGTTTTATTGACTAAAATTATTATTTTTGCTATTATTTTTATATGAAGATTACCAAGCTAATTTCATACTTGGATGAACTGTACGTAGAGCCATATTGTGCGCTTAATTTTTCTTCTGACTATGAGTTGCTGGTTGCAGTTATTTTGTCCGCACAATGCACAGATAAACGTGTGAATGTGGTAACAAAAGAATTATTTAAACTTGCCAATACACCACAAAAAATGTTAGATTTAGGAGAAGATAAATTAAAGCAAATCATCTATCCTTGTGGGTTTTATAACAATAAAACAAAATCAATTTTATCTATGAGTAACGACTTGATTGAGCGATTTAATGGTGAAGTGCCTAGCAGTTTAGACAAATTGATTTCACTAAAAGGTGTGGGCAGAAAAACTGCTAATGTTGTAATAGCTAACGCCTTCGGTGGACAAACTATCGCTGTGGACACTCACGTGCATAGAGTCTCCAAACGACTTAATTTAACAAGCGATAACTCTACTCCTTATCAATGTGAGATGGATTTATTAAAAGTTGTACCAATTGACAAACGTAGTCGATTCCATCATCAAATGGTATTGTTTGGTAGAGAACATTGTAAGGCAATAAAACCGCAATGTAATGATTGCAAATTAAAAAATATTTGCCAATATTATAAAAATAAAGCAAAAAAAAATTAAAAAATTAAAAAAAATAAGCAAAAATAACACTTAATTTTCGAATTTTTTATTAAATTTTAAAAAATAAAAGGATTTTATTATGAACATAGATAAAGTTACAATTAGTATAAAGGCTGGCAATGGCGGTGCTGGTGCAGTGAGTTTCCACAGAGAAAAATATGTTGAAAAAGGCGGGCCAGATGGTGGCGATGGTGGTAAAGGTGGCTCAATAATTTTTGTTGCGGACAAAAATAAAAATACACTTTTAGATTTTCAATATGTCAAAAAATTTGAGGCAGAAAATGGTAGTTCGGGTAGTGGTAAATTACAGAATGGTAAAAATGGTAAAGATGTTTATATACGTGTACCGCGTGGCACAATCATTCGTGACAATGCTACTGGGCAGATTCTTGCTGATATGTATTATGATGGACAAGAGTATATTGCGCTAAAAGGCGGGCGTGGTGGCAAAGGAAATAATTTCTTTAAAAGTCCTACTAGACAAGCACCACGTTTTAGTCAACTTGGCGAACAAACAAAAACATATAAAGTCAATCTGGAATTAAAAACTATAGCAGATGTTGCTCTTGTTGGCAAACCGAATGTTGGCAAATCTACCCTACTCAGTGTTATTTCTAACGCAAAACCAAAAATAGCAGATTACGAATTCACTACGCTTAGTCCAAATCTTGGCGTAGTTAAATTTTATGATGATAGTTTTGTTGTTGCGGACATTCCTGGTTTAATTGATGGCGCAAGTGAAGGTGCCGGACTTGGATATGAATTTTTAGCACACATTGAACGAACACGTTTGGTTGTACACGTAATTGATGCATCTATGTATTATGGCAATGACATTGTGGATGATTACATTACAATTAACAAAGAATTAAAAAATTATAATGAACGCTTGTCATCGCTACCTCAAATTGTGGTATTCACAAAACTAGATTTAATAGATGATATAGATGAACGTATCAATTATTTCCGCTCTAAAATTAACGATAATGTTACTATTGTTCCAATCAGTGCGGTTACTAGAAAAAATGTGGATAATCTAATTAAAATCGTTTATGAAAAATTAAAAACTTTGCCTAAACCTGAACCTATGCCAATTGAGCAAACCGAACTCGAAGTCAAAGACACAACCAGTGTAAAAATCACACAACTTGCACCAAACGTATTCGAACTATCAGGCGGATATCTAGACAATCTGCAACGTGGAATTGTATTTAATGATAGTATGTCGTTAGCGTATTTCCAACAACGCCTAGAAAAAGATGGTATAATGGACAAATTTAAAGAGGCAGGCGTTCAAGATGGCGACACTGTCGTATTCGGCAATTTACAATATGAAATATATTTTTAGGAGAATTTATGATAGATAAAAAACAACGAATCAAATTACGCAGTATGGCACAAACTTTAAAGCCAGTGGTTTTAGTAGGTAAAGAAGGTTTCACAGAAAGTGTTATCAATCAAATAAAAGAGGAATTATTCAATCACGAATTAATCAAAATTGGTATGCAAGAAAATACGCCCGCCCCAACTGAATTTGAACTCACTGAAATGGCGGTAAAACTAGGTGCAGATATCGTGACTGTGATTGGCAAAAAAATTGTCTTATACAAACACAGCGAAAAGAAAGGCATTAAAAACATCAAAATTTAAAACAATTGTTGTTTTATAAATTAAAAAAATTATTCTACGCGTGTATAATTTTTTATATCATTCTCAGTTGATATTATTTCTTGATTTTTTGTGGATTTTTTCTTCGAATTATTGAAAAGATTAAGTCCATTTAAGAGTGTTGAAATATTGTTATTGCCACCAGTCAAGTTTGATAAAATATTCGACATTGAATTTTCTTTACCCCCTAGCATATTCAATAATCCGCCAAGCGAATTAGTATTCGCTCCGCCAGTTAATGCGGACAACATTGGCATAAGATTTTTTATATCAAACATAGGCGAATTCGATTGAGAATTATTGTGATTATTGTTTTTATTACAGTCACAATCTTTATCGTGATTATGATGATTACAACTTTTGTCTGTCTTTTTAAAATTATTATCTAAATGAAAAGATGGCATACATTCATATGGCTCTTGAAAAACTATTTTACACCTATCTTTGTTGTTCGCATCGCACTTTGGGCAACTATCATATTTTTGTAAATACGCGTTAGGATCACAAAATAGTGCGTTGGTGTTATCTCCAAAATCTTCCATATAAATTATATATGTATATTAATTTTTTTTGTTGCTAACAGAATAGAAAACTATTTCATATATAGTTTTAGGAGGATAAAAATGCAAAATGATTTTAGGTCTTTTTCTAAAAAGGATAACGAAAAAATTTTAAATGAAAATCAAGATAAAGCAAACGAATATAAAAACATTTATGATAAATATAAAAATATGAATAGCAATGAATTGATGACCGCACTTTTTAACGAAGCAAACAAGTTAAAAAGTCAAGGTAAGTTAGATAACAACACACTAAATAGTTTGAGTTCTAGTCTGGCACCATATTTGAATGATGAGCAAAAACAAGTGCTTAACAATTTAATAAAAATGATGAAAGATTAGTGAGTTATGTCAATAAATAAAATTAGTCCTGAACTATTACATACAGTAAACATTTTATCAACTCAAAAGCAACATTGCTTAGTCTCTACTGAAAATTTTAATGATTTAAAACATTTTTTAATTAAAAATCAATTTGAATTTGTACCTTATAGATTTGCAAATTGTTTTTTCGTTTTTGCAGACAAAGATGATTTGGTTATGCTAGCAAATCAAAAAATTGTGGATTATATACACGCAAACACAAAAGTCCTTACATATAGTCAAGAAAAAAACATTATAAATTTAGATAAATTCACTGAAAATAAATATCTCGGTCAAGGTCAAACAATTTGTTATATCGACACTGGAATTTATCCGCATATTGACTTTTGTTTACCCAGAAATAGAATCATAAAATTTATTGACTTTACTACTGGCAGAAACATACCTTATGATGACAATGGTCATGGCAGTTTTGTCGCTGGAATTGGCAGTGGCGCAGGAATCTTAAATAAACATAATATCGGCATTGCTCCGCGCTCAAACATTATTTCACTAAAAGCACTCGCTTCTAATGGCGCAAGCAATAGCAATATGATTCTAGATGCAATGCAATGGGTATATGAAAATCACAAAGTGTACAACATTAGCGTGGTGTGTATGAGTTTTGGTGCGGATGTTATAAATAACATTGACCCACTAAGCAAAGGTGCGGAAAGTCTATGGAAACGTGGCATCATCATTGTCGCAGCCGCGGGAAATAGTGGACCTAAAAGTGATACAATAAAATCGCCCGGCAACAACAAACATATTATCACAGTTGGTGCATTAGATATGGATTTGCATGTGCCAGATTTTAGCAGTCGCGGACCAACAATCTATGGACACAAACCTGATTTGGTCGCACCCGGCGTTAATATCACTAACTGCAATAATAACACTCCGCCATATTTAGAGATGAGTGGCACAAGTGTTGCTACTCCAATTATAGCTGGAATATGCGCGGACATAAAATCAAAATGGCCAAATATGACCAATGATGAAGTAAAACAATTTTTGTTAAAACATTGTACAAAAATCACAGGCGATATTGATAGCGAAGGTGCTGGTTATATAAATTTTAAAGATTATGTGGATAATGATAGTGAAAAATAAAATTTTATGCTATAATTAAATTATGATTGAATTAAAAAATGTAAGCGTAAAATACATTGAAAAATATTTTACTTTAATGAATGTGAATGTGATATTTTCTGAAAATAGTTTTATCTTGGGCGACATAAATGATGGGACACATTCACTTTTTCGCGTGCTGGCAAAAATTGATAACGACTATTCAGGAGATGTAATAATTGATGACAACAATATTAAAAACATTAAAGATAAAAATTTAGATATCGCATACATTCCTAGCAAACCATATCTTTTCAAATTTAAAAGCATATTTGATAACTTGTATTATCCGCTAAAAATACGAAAGATTAAAAAAGCAAATGCTAGTAAAATCATCAACCCTTGTATTGAAAAGTATTTAAAATCTTTTCCTTTGAAAATAAAAAATATGAATATAACTGAACAAAAAATCATCACTCTTGTTCGTGCACTTGTTAGAAAACCTAAATATGTTTTAATTGAAGATTTATTTGACAATATAGATGAGAGATATATTGATTTGATAAATTCGATACTAACAGAACTATCTAACAATTCAATCATTATTTCAAGCGAGAAAAAAATTTCACCATCTTACAAAAATTATAAAAAATATATTTTATCTTTTGGAATTTTAACGAAATAAAATTGTGTAAATATTTAAATTATTTTTTACAACTGATTGCATATTTTTATAAATTTTTATAAAATTACATTATTTTTATTTATTTTTTTATTTTTTTTATTTATTT
>CASFFJ010000094.1 GCA_949293915.1 uncultured Christensenella sp. | reverse complement strand
GTATTTTTAGCAAAAAATACAGATTTTTCACGCAGTTATATAAAAACACTTAATGATGATGGCTACATTTTGGTTAACGATAAGCAAGTGAAAGCAGGTTATAAATTAAGTGTTGGCGACAAGATTAACGTGGCAGAAAAAGAGATTGAAACAATTGATGTTACAGCTGAAAACATTCCACTGAATATTGTGTACGAAGATGATGATTTGTTGGTTATTAATAAACAGGTTGGTTTGGTGGTGCATCCGTGCAATACAACAAAGGCACATACGCTTGTTAATGCATTAATGTATCATATCAAAAATCTTTCAACAATTAATGGTGTATTGCGACCAGGCATTGTGCATAGATTAGACAAAGACACGGGCGGGCTTATGATTGTAGCTAAAAATGATAATGCACATAAAATTTTGAGTGCACAATTAAAAGATAAAACGCTAAACAGGCAATACAAAGCACTAGTAAAAGGCAGAATTAAAGAGAATTTTGAGGTTGAGGGATACATTGGCCGTAATCCTAAGAATAGGCAACAGATGGCGCTTGTTAACGAACAAAATGGCAAATATAGTCGAACGATTTTTAACGTGGATAAACTATTCGAACATTATACATTATTAAATTGTAAATTGTTGACAGGTAGGACGCACCAAATTCGAGTGCATTTAAAATCAATTGGCCATCCAATAGTAGGGGACAACCTATATGGTGGGCAAGATAAAGCAATTAAATTCAATGGACAATTGCTGTTCGCTTATAAACTTGAATTTATTCACCCCGCAACAAATAAAATAATGTCGTTTGAAATAGATTTACCTGATTATTTTAATGATATACTGAACAAACTAAAATAAATTAAACTTAATAATTACGATTTAATTTTAATAATATAAAAATCTAACTAGAATAAAAAGCTTAGATTTTACTAAAAATTTAACAAAATTATAAAAAAATTTAAAAAAATGATTGTATCTAATGATTTAATTTGATATAATAAAACTGGAGGAATTATGAAAAAAGGATTTATTAACTTTTTGGCTTACTTGGCGATTATTATGGTAGCGCTTGCTTTGGTTTTACAATTTGTTTTGTCAAAATTTGGCGTTAGTGCATCAGTCGTTAGTGCTATGAACACTATTGCTCAATTCATTGCTTATGCTATTACAGCTGTGTTTGCTTTCTATTTCGCTAAATATAAGAAACATATTGGCTATATGATTGCTTACGTAATAGCAGTGATTTTGATTATTGTGTTCTTGTTCTTGAATTTCTAATGAAAAAATATAATTTAAAACTCACCGTTTCTATGGTGAGTTTGTTTATTTCAATAGTATTATGTTTTTTTAGCAATACAAATAAATATTGTTTGTTTTTTTGTTTGATTTTTTTAGCAGTGGCATTAATTTTCTTTTCGTTTTACAAATTGCAGGATGTGGATAAAAGATTAAAATCATTACACGATAAAATTGATAATGACATTGATGAAGAAGATGGCGAAGAAAATTTTTATGCACAAATAAATAGTGCAAAAAAAGAAAAAAGGAAACTTTTAATCTCTTTTAATTTTTTTGCTATACTACTTATTATTATTGCATTTATATTATTATAATATAGAGTTTAAGGACTAATATTTATAACACAACAAATATCTATCATTTATTAATAATTGATACTATTATCAACTTATTTTTATTGTAATAATAAATATTTATTTGATATAAAATTATTGACTTATTTATAAATTAATGATATAATAATCAAGTTTATTTTTTAAGGAGACAAGATGAAATACGAATTAGTTAAAAAAGAAGACGGCTCGGTAGATGTAACAATTTCTATTGACAAAAAAGAGTGGGACGAGAGTATAAACGTTGCTTATGAGAAGAACAAGCATAAATACAACGTAGCAGGATTTAGAAAAGGTCACGCACCAAAAAATATTATTGAGAAAAATTATGGACAAGGTGTTTTTGTGAATGATGCGCTTGATGATGTTTATTACAAAGCGTATACACAAGTGCTTAAAGAGCACGAAGAAATCAAACCTATTGATAGTCCAAAACTTGACATTAAGAAATTTGATGACACAGGCATAGATATAATACTTACAATTCCTTGCGTGCCAGAATTTGAATTG
>CASFFJ010000093.1 GCA_949293915.1 uncultured Christensenella sp. | reverse complement strand
TTAGTAAGGATGAAAAGGCGAGGCAAGAGCTCACCGCGGTGTTGGCGACAACACTGGTCCATGCAAACCCCACCTGAAGCAAGGTTAAAACATTCGTTAAGGTTGCTCGCTAGAATGTTAAAAATACCGCTAAAACTTATGAGCAATCATAAGTTTAGATAGATGACCATCAAATACAGAACTCGGCTTATAGACCAAACTGCCACCTAAATGCTTCATCCTTAATGGATGGCGAAGAATGAGTTAACTCATTCTTCTTTTTTTTGATTTAATTCGCAGTCAAATGTTAAGACTTTGACCTGTTAATTCATTTTTCAAAATGTCTTTTGCCTTGCTTTCTATTCTAGATATGTAACTTCTGCTGATATTCATAATTTCAGCAACTTCGTGTTGCGTTCGCGGGATACCATCTTTTAATCCGTAACGAAGCACTATAATTTTGTATTCTCTTTCAGACAATTTTTTTTTCATTGCTTTTAATATTTCTTCTATGAGCACTTGTTTTTCAACTATGTAATCTGGATCCATCTCTTGATTTTGTGGGATGATATCACGAAGTGTTAATTCGCCACCTTCTTTATCTGTGCCTACAATTTCTTCAATAGATACACAGCATTTGTGTTTTTTATTCGCACGAAGTAGCATTAGCATTTCGTTTTCTATACATCTGCTTGCATAGGTGGAAAGTTGTGAGCCTTTATTAAATTGGAAACTATCTATGGCCTTAATCAAGCCAATAGAACCAACAGAAATAAGTTCATCTGCTTCGGCTGTGCCCGAATATTTTTTTGCAACGTGAGCGACTAGTCTCAAATTATGATTTATCAACAATTCTCTCGCTTTTTTATCTCCGTTGTTCATCTGCTCAATCAATTTTTCTTCTTCCTCTTTTTTTAGCGGTTTAGGGAAATTATTGTATTCGTTTACATAACCGTGAAAGAGAATTAATCGTGACATAAATTGACCTAATGTTTCAAAAACCATAATTTTTGCTCCTTAAAATATCTACTTTTTTATATATGTAGAAATTTGTCGCAATTTGCTTGTACGCAAAAATATTGTTTTGATTTAAATATAAAATAGTTGATTTACTATTTATCTTTTGACAAAAAAAACATAGTTTGTTATACTTTAACTATATGACAAAACAAGAAAAAATTAGGAATTTCTGTATAGTAGCACATATTGACCACGGCAAGAGTACTTTAGCGGATAGATTAATGGAATTTACCAATACTGTTGCCAAACGCGATATATCTGAACAGATGCTTGACAGTATGGACATAGAGCGCGAGCGCGGTATTACTATTAAACTCACACCAGCCACAATGAAATATACATACGAGGGCGAAGAGTATACGTTAAATTTGATTGATACACCGGGACACGTGGATTTTTCGTACGAAGTTAGTCGTTCGTTAACCGCTTGCGAGGGAGCAATTTTGGTGGTTGATGCCAGCCAAGGAGTGCAAGCTCAGACAGTTGCTAATGTTTATCTAGCGCTTGATGCAAATTTGGAAATTATTCCAGTTATCAACAAGGTAGATTTGCCAAGTGCGGATGTCGCAGGTACAAAAAAAGAGATAGAAGATATCATAGGTATTCCGTGCGATGAAGCGTGCGAAATCAGTGCAAAAACAGGACTAAATATTGACAGCGTAATTAAATCGATTATAAAAAATGTCCCTTGTCCTAAGGGAGATGTGAGAGCGCCACTTAAAGCACTTATTTTTGATAGCTATTATGATAGTTACAAAGGTGCTGTGAGTATGGTTCGTATTTTTGATGGAGAAGTCAAAGTTGGTGATGAAATTCTTTTTATGCAGACCAACAAATCATTTACAGTAACAGAGGTTGGTATGTATACGCCACAGCCAACACCATTAGATAGATTAAGCGCGGGCGATGTGGGGTATATTACCGCCTCTATCAAGACAGTAAGTGATACAAAAGTTGGTGACACAATCACTCTTAAAAACAATCGTACAAATAAAGCACTTGATGGATATAAAGAAGCAACCAGCGTGGTATTTTGTGGAATTTTTCCACTTGATGGCAATAAATATCAAGAATTAAGTGATGCGCTTGAAAAATTAAAATTAAATGATGCAAGTATTCATTTTACAAAAGAGACTTCGCTTGCATTAGGTCATGGATTTAGGTGTGGTTTTTTAGGCTTGCTTCATATGGAAATTATAACTGAACGATTAGAGCGAGAATTTGGTTTAGAAATTATAACAACTGCACCTAGTGTTGAATATAAGATTTATGATAACAAAGGTAAATGTTTTGATGTAACTAATCCAAGTGAAATGCCTAATATGGCTAGTGTGTCACGTATGGAAGAGCCGGTTGTAAAATTGGAGATTATTACGCCAAAAGATTATTTAGGCGGTATTATGGATTTATGCGCGGACAGACGTGGTGTGTATCTTGATATGCAATACATTGATGCCAATAGGATAAAATTAATATACACTATGCCTCTCAATGAGATTGTCTATGATTTTTTTGATAAAATCAAGTCAATTAGCAAGGGGTATGCAAGTATGGATTACGAATTAAATGGTTATCAAGAGAGCGAACTTGTTAAACTTGACATACTTTTAAATGGCGAGATATGTGATGCATTGTCAATCATTGTTCATAAAGATAAGGCATATCAGCGTGGTAGAGGGTTAACTGAAAAATTAAAGCAAGTTATTCCGCGCCATCTATTTGAGATACCAATCCAAGCAGTTATTGGTGGTAAGGTTATTGCACGTGAAACAATTTCTGCAATACGAAAAGATGTTCTAGCAAAATGTTATGGTGGAGATGTGACACGTAAGCGAAAACTTTTAGAGAAACAAAAAGAAGGCAAAAAGCGTATGCGTAGATTGGGTAGTGTGGAATTACCTAGCGAGGCGTTTGTTAGTATTTTAAAATTAGATGATTAATATGTTAAAATTGTTATGAAAATTTATTTTTTTGAGTTATAATAAAATTGTAGGGGTGAATAATGGACAGACCATTAGGATTATATATTCATATTCCATTTTGTAGCAAGAAATGTGACTACTGTGATTTTGTTTCGTACTCTATGGATAGCAAAGCGCAAGAATTGTATTTAGAAGCACTTTTTACAGAGATTGATAGGGTTAAGGCAAATTTTTACGACAAAACTTTTGACACTATTTACATTGGTGGCGGTACTCCAAGTATAGTTTATGAGGGATTTATTGCCAGTTTAACTAGAAAACTTTATTCTAGTTTTCATTTTACTGATAAAATTGAATACACTATTGAGGTCAATCCAGCATCTTTTAGTCGTGAGAAGTTTTTTGAGTATGCTGAATCAGGTATCAATAGGATTAGTGTGGGTGTACAATGCTTGGATAGCAAACTTTTAAGAGAAAGTGGCAGACTCCAAAGTGTCGAAAATGTAGAAGAGACTTTTACTATTCTTCGAGATAGCAGATTTATTAATGTCAGTGGAGATGTGATGATAGGCTTGCCTAAGCAATCACTCAAAGATGTTACTGACACGGTTAGATTTTTGATTGAACATAATGTTAAACATATTTCTGTCTATAGTTTGCAAATTGAACAATATTCCATTTTATATGATAAAATTCGTAATGGTAAACTTGTTCCTATATCAGAAAAGCAAATAGTGAAAATGTATGAGGAAATTTATAAAATTTTAGAGCAAGCAGGCTATTATCGTTACGAATTATCAAATTATGCACGACCAGGTTTTGAGAGTAAGCATAACAAAAAATATTGGGAAGGAGTAGATTATCTAGGGTTAGGCGTGTCCGCTCACAGTTTTATAGAGGGGTATAGATATTATAACACTAAACGTTTAGATACATATATCGACAATATGCAAAACGATAAACCGGCTGTATACAAAAAAGAATATGTTTCAAATGCGGAGGCGCGTACCGAACGCATTATGTTGTCACTACGAACAAAAAATGGATTAGATTTAATTAAATTTAAAGAAGATTTTAATGAAGATTTATTAGTCACACGTAGAGAGCAAATCAATAAATTACTAGATATGAAAATGTTAGAATTGATAGATAATTGTTTA
>CASFFJ010000092.1 GCA_949293915.1 uncultured Christensenella sp. | reverse complement strand
CGGTTTACAACTATGTGCCTTTTGCGGCTGCTGGTTTAGCCTTGATGATAGCTTCCATAACTGTTGAAAAGTTTGTGTACAATTTATCTGCACCAAAACTTACTTTACCGACACTAACATGGATGATATTTTGTTTGTCAAGACGATATTCAACTTTACCTGCCTTAACATCTGTAATAGCCTTAGTAACATCCATAGTAACTGTACCGCTCTTTGGATTAGGCATCAAGCCTTTTGGTCCCAAAATGCGCGCACAACGACCAATCGCACCCATCATATCTGGCGTAGTGATACATACATCAAAATCTAACCAATTACCAGACATAATTTTTGCAATAATATCATCATCACCAACAATGTCAGCACCAGCCTTGCGAGCCTCTTCAGCCTTATCTGCCTTAGCAATGACTAAAACACGGACAGTTTTACCAGTACCTTCTGGAAGTACTACTACGCCACGCACTTGTTGGTCAGCGTTACGACCATCAACGCCCAATTTTACATGCAATTCAACTGTTTCATCAAACTTCGCCTTACTGCATTGACAAACAAGTTCAAGCGCCTCTTTAGCATCGTAAACTTTTGTTTTGTCAACAAGTTTGACAGCTTCATTATATTTTTTACTTCTTTTCATTGTAGCCCTCCACTGTAATACCCATACTTCTAGCAGAGCCTGCTATCATACTCATTGCAGATTCAATTGAACTAGCGTTCAAGTCTGGCATTTTCATTTCTGCGATCTTTTTAAGTTGTTCGACTGTTATTTTACCAACTTTGTTTTTAGGTGTTTTATCGCTACCTTTTTCAATCCCTGCCTCTTTCAAAATAAGGTCAGCAGCAGGTGGTTGTTTTAAGACAAAAGTAAAGCTTCTGTCTTCGTAAATTGTGATAACACAAGGGATAGTAAAACCCGCTTGGTTAGCTGTTTTGTCGTTAAATTCTTTAACAAAACCTGCAATGTTAATGCCGTGTGGTCCAAGCACAGAACCAACTGGTGGTGCTGGAGTGGCTTTGCCAGCAGGAAGTTGAATATTAACAACTGATTTAACTTTTTTTGCCATAATTCTACTCCTTTTCTATGGCGTGGTTAAATGGATAATGTTAGATTTTATCCTCCCACGAAGTCATCTCTCTATTTGGCTGATGATTTTCCAATATATGTATTTTACACTATTCGGTGTGTTTTGTCAAGAGTTTCAATATTTTTATACAATAATTTAAACTTTTTAACACAACAAACTTGCTATCGACTATAAATATTGTTTTGTTTGTATTTTCATATATTTTCATAATAATTACATTTGATTAAAATTTTGAATATATGTCAAACACAAATATATAACAACACATTTTCTCTTTGAATTTATTTAATTCTTATTCAAATGCCAATCAGCTTAGACAAAATATTTTAAGATTTGTCTAGCGCATTGTCCAAGATGATAATAATATTTAGATTATCTTATCTAGCAAAATATTTTCAAACCTGTTTTTTTAAAAAATTAAAACTTATAAATAGTTTAACTAAGATAATGTAATAATACTTTTATTTTAAAAATTCGAAGTACAAAAAAACTTACAGACACTAATATATAATAAAAAAGTCAATATTATATATCGACATTTTTATTTATTGCTTACACGGACTTGACTAAAAGAAAGTTCAACCTCACTTTCTCGACCAAACATTTCCACCATTGCCACTAATTTTTGTTCGTTAAAATCAACTGATTTTACAGTTCCAACGAAATTTGATAAACTGCCTTCAATAATTTCAACTGTATCTCCAATAGCGACATCAAGATTAATTTTTGCTTTATCAAGATTAGATACAGAATCTAACCCCATTCTTCGCACTTCTTCTTCTGGGATGTTAACTGGTCTACCCTTTGGCCCAACAAAGCTATTGATATACTGTGTACGAGTCACAGCGTGCCAAATATCATCGCCATAGAGCATTTTAACCAAAATGTATCCTGGCATTATTTTTTTAGGGACAAGCATTTTTTTACCACGTTTTTCAACTAACTCATCTTCCATAGGTATAATAATTTCTAAAATTCTATCTTGCAGTCCATATTTTTCAATTGTGTTTTCAAGATTTTGCTTTGCTACATTCTCATAACCAGAAAATACGTGTAACGCATACCATTTAGGTTCTTTATCTTTATTATTGTCAATAATAGCCATATTACCTCCTAGTACAAAAATCCTACCAACCACGAACATAGTCGGTCAAAACCAAACAAAACCAAAGTAAAAACAACTACAACAGCTAAAACAATACCTGTTTGTTTAACAATTGTACTAAATTTAGGCCAAGTTACTTTTTTTAATTCGTTACCTGTGTCTTTAAGCGACTTAGCAATTTTATTAGGCTTTTTTACTTTTTCTTTTTTCTTACTAACATCTTTTGCTTTGACTTCAACCACTTTATCTTTTTTTACTTCTTCGGTTGATGTTGCTTTTTTATTAGACATAGACACCTCTATTTAGTCTCTTTATGAGAAGTTTCTTTTTTGCAAGTAGGACAATATTTCTTTAACTCCAATCGCTCTGGATTGTTAGCCTTGTTCTTAGTAGTGTTATAATTCCTATTTTTACATTCTGTACATTCTAAAATAATTTTTTCTCTTTTAGTTTTTGCTTTTTTTGCCATAAATTCACTCCTTTTATTAGCGGTTAAATAAAATTTACCTTATTTTATCATAAAAAAACACCGCTCTGGTGTATTATTATAGTAACATAATACAATGTATTTGTCAACTATAATTATGATATTTTTTGCAAAATTTTATACAACACGGTGTTAATGATTTCATATTAATATTTTTTTAAATTTTATTCTTCATTTTCATCAATTTGTTTGTCAACCATCTCTTCTTTTGCTTCAGTATGATTAGGCTTTTCTTCAAGAGTGCCATTAGCAAGTTCTTTATTGGTCTTAACCTTTTTTTGAACTTTATTGCCCAGTATTCTTTCTATAAAACTTAACTTCACTCCTTTTTCTTCCATAATGAATCTAAAGAAGATATATGCTAAAAACAACAATCCCATTACAGATAAAAATGTTTGAAATTGCATAAATCCTTTGATTACATCAAAGTTGACTTCTATCACTAAATCATTTATGATATAAATTAAAAATTCCATTAAACTAAAGACACATATTAAAACATATATATCTTTGATACGTTTCCAAACGTATTTTTCTTTAATCATAAAGAAAGCCAACATTCCAATAATGATAATTAATGATACGAAATTAATTCCTGAGCCTCCAAAAAAATTAGCCAATGTACGCCACGCAATCATAATGCAAGAAAAAATAACAGATAAAAGATAACTCTTTTTTAAATTCTTAGTCATAACATTCTCCTTATTTTATTATATCATTAAATATTTTATTTATCAATTAAATTTTATAAAGTTTGACATATTAAAGATATTTTTTTTGCGACTTTAATTAAAATGGCGGTAGGAGAAATATATGGAAAATAATTTAATAGAAATAGCATATAAAAAAATTGTTGACTTAGAAAAAAAATTATTAATATATCTTGATGAATACAAAACTAAAAACGAATTAGATTTTATATTGTGTGGCGGATATATTATTGATAGCGAACTTGATGAAATAATAAACGGAACTTATACATTCGAGGTGTCAAATGAACAGTATTGAGTCGTTGAAAACAGAATTAATCAGGCAAAAATCAGTGATTGAAAGTATGGGCGGTGTTGTGTCAATCGCGAATCAAAACCCTAGTCCAAGCGAAATAACAGAAGGTATTAAGACAGTCACTGGAACATTAGATTTGACAATATCAACAGCGACAGAAGATGATGTTGCAGTGGGCAAAACTTTTTTTTCCGGTACAACTGTATTAAAAACAGGTAAAAATCAAAGCAATGATTATTACGACTTATATGTTTTAGATGAGTGCTCAGCTGAAACATTATCTACACCTGATCATATTACAACATTAAGGGATTTTAAATTTGCAGGAGTACCAGGTTCAAACAGCTCATTTATATTTAATAATAACATTGAGCAAGTCAATTCTTATGCTTTTTATTACGCAACATTTAAAGATTTTACATTTGAAAATGATAGTAGCTTAAAAGTTATTGGACATCATTCGTTTTATCACGCAAATATAAATATAAATTTAAGCCATCTTCCTAATACAATTGAAAAAGTTGAAACCCACTCTTTTGCTTATATAACAGCAATAAATGATGGCTATTTTAAAATCCCACAAAATTTAACCAATCCTAGTAGCCATTCTTTTAATTTAATTGGTAGTAACGAATTTCCAGATGGTTTGTATTGGAACAACTGTACTAATTTATCCCGTATACCTGCATCTATGTTGGCATATCACTCATATCATGGTGAATTGACTTTCCCTTCATACATTAAATTTGTAGATAATTGTGCCTTTTATAATGCGAAATTTGATAGATTAATTTTCCCTACAACAATTGAATCTTACGGCTCTAGATTTTATTCGTACGATACTAGTACAGCAATGTCTATGCCTAATATGATATTTATATTTGAAAACCCAACTCCGATTTTCTCATACCCCCCTTTTGGCGGATTTGATTATATATCTGAATATGAAATATATGTGCCAGATAGCGGTTATGAGGAATATGTTAATTGCACGCATTTATCAAATTTTGCCTCACACATAAAGAGAATGAGTGAATTGCCAGAATAAAAAGACTATTTAAAACTTTAATTGTGTCAATTCTTCAAAAATCGACATTGTTCGTTTTTCTGCCCCATAGACTTTTATTGCATTTTGTGGTTTAAACTTATCAAATCTAAGTAATTCTTTGTTTACCAATTTACCACTGATATATTTTTCTCTATACGATTTTACATGCATACCATCTACAGGTTTTTTCAGATAAAAATATTCATCCTCATAGCGAACCTTGTCTAAATACTTTTGCTTTTCATCAATCTGAATTTCTTCGATAGGTTTTTCGGTTAACACAATTTCATTAGACAACACATATTTCGTGTCCATTAAACTTTCGCCAAATATTCTAATGCGCATATTAGAAGAAATATAATTGGTAATTATTGTAATTTTACCAGATGTATTATTCCTAAATTTTAAATCACTGCTACCAAAATTAACCATAGCATCAAAACCATATTTGACATAACTTACTTGCTTGCTATGTTTATTTGCTTCTAGTATTTCCAAACCTGCAAGTAATGCAGAATTATATAAAGTAGAAGACACTTGACACACCCCGCCACCAATACCATCAACAAACTCATTGTCAACAATAATTTTAGCTGATCTGTAACCATTACTTTCCGTACGCCTGCCAACAATTTTATTGAATGAAAAGATTTCATTCGGCGCTAATTCAATTTTATTAATTGAGTTTAGCGCATTTTTTATATTATGTTTTCTATTTTTAGATGAATTCTTAAAGCTTGTGCTAAAATCCGAACGCAAATATGTAAATCTTAATAAATCATCTTTTGTGATTTTAGGTTTAATTTTTATAGTAGGAATTTCAATATTTATTTCAGTTTTGGACAGCATTTTGTCACAAATTTGTGAATATAACTTGTCTTTGTCAAGTTTTACACCTTCCACCTCAGCTGTTATGAAAAACACTTTTTCTGTGTTTGGTTTAACTATTAAACTAGCATTTTTAGTATCTACATTTATGTTCTTCTCAATTTTTTCTATTAAATCTATCAAATTAGGATATAAATATTCAATAGCAATATTTTTTGCTATGCCTATATCTAACATATGTTGTAAAAGCGCGCACCTATCATCATCTGAGCCAAATCGTTTGTATCTATTAATTGCTTCATTCAGATCAAATTGACTGCTAGTTTTTTTGTTTTCAGCCAATGAATATGAAAAACTTTTTTGGTTATCAAAAATTTCAATATCTGCAAAAACAGATAAATTTCTTTCAGTTTCACCAATATATAAAGTTATTATTACAGCAACTAGCAACACTAAAAATTTTTTCATATTGTTATTATGCGTAAAATAAAAAAAATTATCTTGTTACGATAATTTTATTTATGATTTTTTAATTACATTTTTAGCAATCAAATAGGTTTATATTCATTTTTATAACAAACATATCTTAATCTTTTTTAGGCTGTTCGTCATCATCATTATAATCAACCCCAACCGATTGTGATACATCATTTAATTTTTTTGCAATTTTTTGACTAGATTTTGTCGCTTGTTCAATTGTATTATTTGCCTCTCCTAGTTTGTTTTGAGTTTTTGTAAGAAGAACAACAAAATTTTCAAATTCTTGCTTGAATGTGGATAATATCTCCCACAATTCACTACTACGTTTCTCTATACTCAATGTCTTAAAGCCCATTTGCAAACTATTCAACATTGCGTTCAGCGTAGTTGGCCCACAAACCATAATTTTATATTGATTTTGTAATACATCTAATAATTCTGTATCGCGCACAATCTCTGCATACAATCCTTCAATAGGCAAAAACATAACAGCAAAGTCGGTAGTATCTGGCACATTAATATACTTTTCTTTAATTGATTTTGCCTCTTCTTTAACACGCTTTATCAACTGCCTACGACAACTATCAATCAATGTCTTATCAATAGTTTCGCTCGCTTCAACCCGTTTATTATAATCTTCTAGCGGGAATTTACTATCTATCGGCAGAAGTATCTCACGGCCATCTTTTCCGGGCAAGATAACAGCAAAATCAACTCGCTCTTTGCTATCCTTTTTAATCTGCACTTGCGCCATATATTGATTAGATGCCAGTACTTGCTCTAAAAGACTAGATAACATTACTTCTCCCCAACCGCCACGTATTTTTACGTTTGCAAGCACCTTTTTTAAATCGCCCACACCAACAGCTAGACTGCGCATTTCACCTAAACCGCTATTGACAGTTTCCAAACTTTTTTGAATCTTTGAAAAACTCTCATTTAGACGTTGAGAAAGTGAATTGTTTAGCTTTTCATCCACTGTCTCACGCATTTTTTCTAACGACTTTTCGTTCTCTTGACGCATATTTGATAATGACATATTGACATCAGCGGTCAATTTTTCAATCCTTTGTTCGTTGCGAATAGTGAGTTCATCCACACGCTTAGAGATTGATTCAAATTCTTGCTTTTGGATTACAGTCAAGTTATTTACTGTATTTTGAGTAGTAAGTTCGCTATTTTTAAGTGCATTCATCAACATATTGCTGAGCATTAAATTTTGTTCTTTTTGATTATCAACAACTGTTTTAATTGACTTGTCATCATTAAGCGTAGGTTGTTTTTTCTTATATAAAACTATAAAAGTAATGAGACTAAATAACCACACCACTCCAAAAATAGAACCAAGTATTGCATATTCCATAGTTTTTAGTTTTTCCTTTTGATTAATTATTTTCTAATAAAATTTCAGTTGCCTGTGTTGCACTGGCAATATTCTTAGTTTGAATCGCTCGAGCAGTTACAGTCATACTGATTGTTTTATTAGCAAAATCCTCTACCGTGAAAACATCAGAAATTGTATATGTCAAAGAAAAACTTGATATATTACCAACATTGATTGTAGACGCAGTAGTGCCAGAACTGCCACCAGATTGCGCTAATAAATCGCCATCGTCAGAATAATATGTAGTTTCGTTTATGCTTGAATCGCTGATTGTTACAACTAATTTCAGAATACAATATACATCCACATTTCCAGTATTAGTAACAGTGCCAGCATAAGTCAGCGTATCACCCGGCACCACATCACGAGATAAAATTGTATCGCCATTTTTTATAACAATATTATCTTCACCAGATTCAATTTCTATTGTAAGTTTTGCTGTCGTGGTATTCGCAGTGATATCTTTTGCAGTTGCAGTAAAATATGCATACACACCATTCATTGCAACTAAAAATAATAAGATAGGAATAACTATCCAAACAATGACCCAATTCAAATCAATCTTATTATATTTTTTCAATCGTTCACCTAGATATATAATAATATTTATGCAGAATTTTGTCAAACAAATATATGAATTAATCATTAAATTATTAATTTTTAATAAACTAATTTGTTAAAGTTGTTTTATAACATTTGCATTTTTAAAAATTTTGGTTATAATAGTAGTATGCTGAATATTTTAGTCGTGCCATACAATCACAATTATAATGGCGAAAAGTACACAAAAAGAATAGTTAAATATTTAAAATCTGAAAAAATTGAATTTTCAGTGTATTTTTCAACTTCTTTTGATGAGTTTAAAACAAATACTCACAATCTTGTCCAATCGGGCGAAACAGAATTTGTAATTGTTGGCGATGATATTGCTTTAAGTGAATTTATTAATAGTATCAAAGATTTATCAAAAATTCGACTGGGCATTGTACCAACTAGTAAGAATGATGATTTTGCAAGTTACATTGGGCTTGAAACAAATCCTATATCAGCGATTAAAGAAATATTAAAAAAGAAAATTGAAGCTGTAGATGTTTTGATTATGAATGATATAAAAGTTATTGGCAATATTTTAATAGGTGCAAGCACTTTTATTCAAGAAATCTTCAACCAATATAAAATAAAAAATGCAATTTCAAAAAAATATGCTTTTGAACGCTACGCTAATAAATTTGATGGAATAGAATTAAAGATAGAGACAAAAAATCAAAAAATTGCAAACGCTAATATCTTTGAATTATCAATTGCAAATGGTGGCAAAAGTAAAGGTAAAACTATCAGCCCACTAGCAAATGTGAACGATGGATTGTTTAATTTAAATTTCGTAACTACTCCGCCACGTGATAATAGAAAAAAATATTTAAAATTATTTAAAAAAGGTGAACAAATTTATAACGAACAAACTAAACAATCTTGGCAAACCAATATTAATATCACAAATCCTGACAACAAGATTAAAGTGATGGCAGATGGTAAAATTATGACTGTGGATGAATTAAATGTCAGCATTATTGAAAATGGTTTAAAATTATATAGATAGAGAGTTATCTCTATTTTTTAAATTCTTTAATAAAATTTACCACAAGTTATAATTTAAAAATCAATAAAACATTATGTATGAAAAATAAAAATATTTTAAAGATTATTTATTAAAAAATTTTAAAATTAATTTTTAAAAAATTAAAAAATTAAAAAATAATCGAAAAATCTTCAAAAATCCATTATTTTTATTATTTTTTTGCGTTTTTTTAATTTTTTTAGACATTTTTCTTATAATTATTTTTTATTTTTTTATGATAAATTATTTGTTATGAAAACAAAAACAATTAACACATTTATAATTTTAAAATATGTCGCATTATTTTTTTTAATGTTAATCTTGGCACGTGCTGAGATTTATGAATTGTCACCTTTTTGTTATGCGTTTTTCTTTGCTTCAATTTTTGTGGGGATAGATGAAAAACTGTCCGCTATCTTTTGCCTTTGCGCGACTCTTATCAATAGACCAAGTTTAGAAAGTTTATTGATTGCAATCAGTTGTATAGGCGTTGGACTGATTATGTTTTACATACACCGATTAATTAAGCGCAAGATACATTTGTCTTGTTTGATTAGTTGCCTGATTTTATCATTTGTTACACAATTTTATTATTATCACGAAATTAGTAGCATAATCATTTTCTCAACACTTGCTGTCATTAGTTTATTTGTGTTCATAAATGTGTTACACGTAATAATTTTAAGGAAAAATTGCTTTAAAATCAGTTTGGATGAAAGCATTTGTTTTTTATTCACTATCACTCTTATTGGAATGGGACTAAACGATATAAATATTTTCAACATAGAAATTTATCGATTTGTCATAATGTTGTTATTTTTATATTTCACAGCTGTAAATCACACAGGGTTAACTTTTGCCGTGACATTATCATTTGCGTTAGGAGTGAGTTTAAGTCATCTATCGTTATTGCCAATTGCTGAATTTTCATTACTCGCACTAGTTAGTGGAGTGTTTAAACTGCCTTATAAATTAAAAATATCTTTTACAATTATCATCACTGAAATTTTTATTCAATATTATTTCTACCATCAAAGTTTAGATATGTTGTATGCAATCATACCAATTGCAATCGCTATACTATTGTTTATAATTACACCAAAAAAATTATTTGATTCGCTATCAAATTTTGTATATGTTAAAAAAAGTGAAATAAGTACACGCAATCTCATTAACACCACTCGAAAAAATATAAAAAAGCGTATGAGTGAACTGAGCAATATATTCTTTGATATGAAACAAATTCATCTAAATATGGTTAAAAAAGAATTGACAAAGGATGAACTGATCGCAATGCTCATTCGTGAAGTGATGAATAGTTGTTGTAAAGATTGTATAGACAAAAACCGATGCACTCGTTCGCTAGGTACAGAAAACAAGTCAAATCTTGAATATTTAGTAGAAATTGCAGTCACAAAAGGTAAAATCAGTTTACTAGACTTGCCCAACAATATGACTAGCAGATGCGGAAAAGCCAACTACTTAATCAACACTATAAATCGCCTAAGTGATGAATATAAGCAATACAAATCTATGCTAGGCGATGTCAACAATGTCAAAATATTGCTTGCTGACCAAATGGGCGCAGTATCTCGACTTTTACTAGACATTGGGGATGAAATAGACTCAAACGTAAGTTTTGATATAGCACGCGAAAACAAAATAATAGACCGACTATTGAGTCAAAATATAGAGTGCAGTGAAGTTTTACTTTATACTGAAAAATCGCAAGATGCTAGCGCAGTTTTGATTATAAAAGGGAATATTCAAGCAGAAGAGATAGAAAAAATCTTATCTGAGATTATGAAAATGCCTATGCAAATAACAAATATTACCCCAATGGAAAATGGCGATTACAATTCAATAACGCTTAGAAGAAAAAATAAATATGATGTCGTGTTTGGACTGGCCAGTTGCAACAAATCTGGCAATGATGAATGTGGTGACTGCCACAGCATTATTAGACTTGGTCAAGACAGATTCTTGCTAGCACTTTGTGATGGTATGGGTAGCGGTAAATCTGCTCATAAAATGAGTGCGCTGACACTTGGACTGATAGAAAATTTCTACAAAGCAGGCTTTGACAACGATATCATTTTAGAGAGCGTCAATAAATTGCTTGCTATCAACAATCAAGAAAACTATTCAACGCTTGATGTCTGCTTGATAGATTTAAACCTTCAAATAGCAGATTTTATTAAAGTTGGTGCTCCATTAGGACTCATTAAGCGGGACAACAATATAGAGGTTATTGATGGAGGTGCACTTCCTATTGGTGCACTGGACAGCATCTCGCCAAATGCCAAAAAGACAACTATTACAACAAAAGACATTATAATACTGGCAACAGATGGCATTGTGGATGCATTTGAGAGTGAAGAAATTATGATAGATTTTGTCTCGCACTTAGCAACTAACAACCCACAAACAATAGCCGAATCAATACTAAACGAAGCACTGCATTTAAACGATATGTCTGCAAAGGATGATATGACAGTATTAGTATCACGCACATATTTAAAATAAATAAAATACACAAAAAAAACGAGAAACAAATCTCGTTTTTATAATAGAATTACATATTATTCATTGCATTGTTTATTGAATCCGTTGCTGTATCAACCATTTGGTTCGCCACACAAGCAGTAACACCAAAAACAACAATACTTATAACAATTGACACAATTGCGCCTATTAGGGCACCTTTTCCTGCCATTCGGGCATCTCCTGGCTTGTTATTTCTCCACACTAACCACAAAATCAGCCCTACAACCGGAATAAAAAACCCTAATACAGCCCAACCTGCATTACCTTTATTATTATCCATATATTTCCTCCTTTTTTGGAATTATGTATTACGCAATACTATATTAATAGTATACAGCGGATTTTCCGCTAAACTTATGATAATGAAAAGTTTTGGTTCGAATATTAGAGAATATCGAAAATTAAAAAATTTATCTCAACAGCAGTTAGGCGAATTGTTGGGCTTTTCTGCTCGCACTGTTTCGGACTGGGAATGTGGCAATACTGAGCCTGACATTAAAACAATTAAATTATTAAGTAAAGTATTAGATATACCTATTGAATACCTTTTCGATTTTTAAAAAACACCTTCCAAATAAAGAAGGTGTTTTTGTTTATTTATATTAATTTTAATCTGTTTTAAAATCGATTAAATAATGTTTTCATAAGTTATTTATTATTAAAGTATTTTTAACTAAATATAGTCTTTTTCATAATTGATTTTGTATAGGCTTCTGGTGTCATCTGTTAGTTTTAATTCATCCGCAATTTCAATATCTGCCACAACCAAAATCTTTGAACCAACAGCAAGTACAGGTATACTGTCTCGCATACGTTGTGGAATCTTTTTATCAATAAAATATTCTTTTAATTTTTTGCTACCGGTCATACCAAGTGGCGAGAACATATCACCCTCTTGTCTAAAACGCCAAACCGCATTACCTCTATCCAACTTGTCTGCATCAATAAAATGTTGATGTGGTTTTGGTTCATTTTTAACCTTGCTTGAAGTCACTCTGATTGTTCCATAGCCATCAATTTTTAGTTTACCATTTCTAAAATTAAGTGCATCAACAACTTTTTTCACAGTAAATGTACCGATTGTGATAAAATCATACTCTTTGCAAACTTTAATTTTAAATGGTAAATTTATAACATTGCCATTGTTTGCTTCTAATGCAAAATCTCTAACAATTTTGATATGTTTGCTCTCGATATCTTGTTTGGCAAATTTAGTTAAAACGTGTCTGATAATTCTATTGATAATAGCTTCATCTTGATAAAAGCACACGAGCGGAATTTTAACCATATCTTTAGTTTCAATCAATGCATTGAAATCAATTTGGCTATTGATATAATTGTCATCTTTTGCGCAAATTGATGCAAATTTTACAATGTTTTTATCTACGCCTTTAAAATTCTTGCGCAATGCTGGTAAAACAACATTTCGAATATAGTTCCTAGAATATGTATTGTCTTGATTGGTTTCATCATCCACATATTCAAGTCCATTTTCATCCAAATATGACATAATTTCTTCACGCGGAGTGTTAAGCAAAGGGCGAATATAAATGCCATCACGAACAGGTTCCATACCTTTCGCTCCACTAAGCCCCGCACCACGTACAATGTTTAGTAATACTGTCTCTGCCTGGTCGTTTAGATGGTGTGCAAGCGCAATTTTATCAACAAGCCCTTTCTTTATCACGGTCTCAAACACACCATAACGCACTTTGCGTGCCGATTGTTCTAACGACAGTTTTTCTTCTTTAGCCACCTTTATTGCCTCTGCCTTGAATTTGTATGCTCGAATTTGATGTTCTTTACAAAACTGCATTACAAATTCGGTATCTAACGCACTGTTCGCCCTAATGCAATGGTCTACATTGACCGCCACCACTTCGCAATCAAGTTCGTTTTTGATAGAATTTAAATAATGCAACAAACATATACTATCTCTGCCACCAGAACAAGCAACTCCAATCACTTCACGCGGTTTAATCATATTATGCTGTTTGATATATTCAATAACTTGTTCCATACTTTCTCCTTAATGTCAAAATATTTCATATGCATTATACAATAGATTGGTCAAAATTGCAATAGTTCACTAAAAATTTTTTTATATTTTACACAAATAAATCAAAGCAAATAATTAGCATTATCCATTAAAACATTCTTTTAATAAATGATTATTAACGATTTTTTTAAAATTAAATATTTTTATTGTTTCTAAATCTTAAACTCTGAATATAAATAAATTAAAGCAATTCATTCAAAATTGATTGACAAAAGTTTGATTGTGTAGTAAAATTTAAGTGTTTAACAAACATAACATTTTAATAAAAACTATGACAATGTCTAAGTAGTATGTATGTTTCATTTGAGAGAGAGCACTCAGCGGTTGAGAGGTGCTTATGTTCAGCATATATATGAATTTCAACATTCGAGTTGCGTTTTAAACGCCAGACAAAACTGTAAAAATGTAATGAGGCGAACAAAGTTATTAACTAGGCTTACATTTGCGTAGTGGAACGAAAGCAAATTAGCAATCGCGCAGTTTGATTTGTTTAGGGCTCCCATAAGAACTGGTTCGAAATGGGATACGCGAACAAACAAGCATCAGGCTTATATTTGCGTAGTGAAACGAAAGCAAATTAGCAATCGCGCAGTTTGTTCGCGAAGATAGGTGGTACCACGAGCACTCTCGTCCTATTGTGATGACTATTCATCACGAGGGCGATTTTTTTATTTTAAGGAGATAATATGCAAGACAAAATTGATAGTATTTTAAAATACGCTTTAGAGAAATTAGATGCTATTTCTTTAGCAGATGATTGTCAAAAACTAAGAGTGGAATTATTAGGTAAATCAGGTAAGGTCACTGAATTGTTCCGCTATATTAAAGAAGTTGACGCAGACCAAAAGCAAAAAGTTGGTCAAATGCTGAATAGTTTAAAAACAAAACTGGATGAAATGATTAATGCTAAAGAAACTTTTCTTAGACAAGAAGAGTTAAATAAGCAAATTCTTTCAGCTAAAAAAATTGATATCACTCTGCCAACAAACGCGAAAACTGGCAGTCTACACCCACGCACAATCATTCAAAAACAAATTGAAGATGTGTTTGTCTCTATGGGGTTTGTAGTAGAAGATGGCAGTGAGATTGAGACAGAGTACAACAATTTTACAGCAGTGAATGTGCCAGAAAATCATCCAGCACGCGATATGCAAGACACGTTCTGGCTAGACAATGGGCAGGTCTTAAAGACACACACTTCGGCCAGTCAAAACCGAATTCTCAAAAAATACAATCCGCCTATTAGAGCGATTTTCCCGGGCAGATGTTTTAGGAATGAAAATATTGATGCCAGTCACGAAAACACTTTCTTCCAACTTGAAGGTGTAATTGTGGATAAAGATGTTTCGGTTGGTAATCTCATTTATTTTATGAAAGAAATGTTGTCCAAGATATTCAAAAAAGAGATTGAAGTGCGCTTGCGACCGGGTTTCTTCCCTTTCACTGAACCTAGCTTTGAGATGGATATTCGTTGTCCATTCTGTGATGGCAAAGGTTGTTCAATATGCAAAAATAGTGGCTGGATAGAACTCTGTCCGTGCGGGATAATTCATCCGCAAGTGTTACGAAATGGTGGCATTGACCCAGAAAAATACAGTGGTTGCGCGTTTGGTCTAGGACTTGACAGAATGACAATGATTAGCGCAGGCATTGATGATATTAGAGAGTTGAATAGCGGTAATTTGAAACTGTTAAAGCAATTTAAATTAGATTTATAAGGAGACAAAAATGAAAATTTCGCTTAATTGGATTAAGGAATTTGTAGACCTTGATAACATTGATGTTGATGAATTAATCAAGCGCTTTGGCTTGGCTACCGCCGAAATAGAAGGCGTGGAATACAAAGGTAATGATATTGATAATGTAGTAGTGGCAGAGATTATATCTGTAAACGACCATCCAGAAAGTAAAAAATTACACATTTTAACAGTGGATGATGGCAGTGGTGCAACTGTACAAGTAGTATGTGGGGCTCCTAATGTACGCGTTGGTTTAAAAACATATTTTGCACGCGTTGGCGCAAATGTGCGTGGATTAAAAATTAAACCTGCACGCTTGGCTGGAATTGATAGTTTTGGAATGTGTTGCGGTGGCAACGAATTAGGAATTGAGAGTGACACTAGTGGCATTGTAGAACTTGACAGCAACTTAAAAAATGGTACTAACATTAAAGAAATTCTGCCAGTAGAAGATGTAATAATTGAGATAGATAATAAATCTCTCACTAACCGCCCTGACCTTTGGGGACATTATGGCATAGCACGTGAGTTTGCGACTATTTTTAAGCGCGAATTAAAACCTATTGCACGTGAGGATTTGACTAAATATAATCATTTACCATCTGTCAATATTAAAGTGGAGGCAAAAAATTGTTTTAGATATTGTGGTATCACTGTGGACAATGTCTTGACACACAAATCGCCCGCTTTAATGAAATTGCGCTTAAATTATACAGGTATGCGTGACATAAATTTACTTGCAGATATGACTAACTATGTTATGTTAGAGTTAGGTCAACCAATGCACGCGTTTGACAACGATATCGTAAAAGGTATTACAGTTATTGAAGCAGACAAAACAATTAAAATGATAACACTTGAGAACGAAACGCACGAAATTGTAAAAGATTCGCTAGTCATATGCGATGATAAACGCGAACCAGTAGCAATTGCTGGTATCAAAGGTGGTTTAAAATCGGGTATCAGCGACAGCACGACAAAGCTTCTGCTTGAAAGTGCGTGTTTTGATAGTATGACAATTAGAAAAGCTAGTAGAAAAATAGGTCTTATCACAGATGCTAGTTTGAGATACGAAAAGTCGCTTGACCCAGAACTATGCAAGATTGCTAGCGAACGCTTGGTTTACTTACTAAAAAATATAGACAGCAATATAAAAGTTACATCTAGTTTCACTGATGTTTACAATTATCGTTATCCTAATTTGTCAATAGATATTAGCACAGATTTCTTGTATAGGCGCGGTGGCGTAAAATTGTCATTAGATTATATTCAAGACATTTTGCATAGATTAGGTTTTAAGACAACTATAAAAGATAAAACAAATGAAATTATAACCGCAGTTGTGCCATCATTTAGAGCAACAAAAGATATCTCAATCAAAGAAGATTTAGTGGAAGAGATTTTTAGAATATATGGTTATGACAACATTAAATCTTCTACAATGAGCATGCCTCTCAGTTCGGTTGAGCAGATAAAAAGTCACACTGTGGAATATGATATAAAATTTGCACTCGCAAGTAAATTTGGCATTAATGAAGTGCACACATATATATGGAATTATGCTGAATATAACAAAAGCGTTGGCATTGAGCAAAATAGCGTATTGCACTTATTAGATTCATCTATAAGCGGTCATAGTGGAATTAGGTCAAAATTACTACCAAGTTTAAT
>CASFFJ010000091.1 GCA_949293915.1 uncultured Christensenella sp. | reverse complement strand
AATTTATTAAAATTTTCAAATTTTAGCATATATTATCGTGTTTCATATATAATTTTTTTTCAGTGACAATTTTTAAAAAACAATAAATATAATTTGATAAAAATATTGTAATTTTTTTAAAATTTATAAATATATAAAATAATAATTAAAGAAAATCATCTAGTTCCACCACGCTTACTCTTACTACTGAAAATCAACGCAAAAATAAAACTTGCAAATATTGCCATAGATATTCCACCAGATGCAGCTGTGAGTCCACCTGTAAATATTCCTAAAACACCATATTCTTTTGCTGCCATAATTGCTCCGCGAGCAAGACTTGCACCAAATCCGATTATAGGTACACTTGCACCTGCTTTTGCAAATTCTTTGAATGGCGCATAAATATTAAATACTTCTAATATCATTCCAATTATTAAGAATAATACTAATATTCTAGCAGTAGTTATCTTTGTTCTTATAACTAGAATTTGTGCCAAAAAGCAAATAAAGCCACCTACTAAAAATGAAATAACATAATCCCAAATATTAAACATTTTTACTCCTTTTATTTTTCTATTTTGATTTTCTTTTTCGTTTTAATTTTTTTATCTTTCTTTGGAGCAATATTGATTTTTTTATTTTGTCCTCAACATATTCTAGTTCAATAGCGTGAGCAATACCTGGAATTGTATCACCTTGTTGAGAAGATGTAGTGCTCATTAAAGCACCTGTAGACACAAGTAAAACTCTTTTAAATTCACCTTTATTTATCTTATGGATTATATATGAATTTAATACACTAGCACTACACCCAGCACCACTACCACCCATAAAAACGCGTTCAGTTTTGTCAAAAATTATACAACCACAATCACTATAATTTTTACCCAAAATAATTTTTTCTCGTTCAAGTAAGTCTATCAAAATTTCGCTACCCAGTTTACCCAAATCTCCAGTTGCAATCAAATCATAATCGCTTGGTCTTTTATTTGAATTTTTTAAATGTGCTAAAATAGTTGATGATGCAGCAGGTGCCATTGCTGCACCCATATTATTTACATCTGTGATACCATAATCAATAACTTTACCAAATGTTACAGAATTTATTCTAATCTTGCTAGGTTTATTTGATATAACGCTTGCCCCTCCCCCTGTTATAGTCCATTGTGCAGTAGGTGGCCTTTGATTGCCTAATTCTAACGGAAATCGATATTGACGCTCAGCACTGCTAAAATGTGTACAAGTACCGGCAACAACATTATCCGCAAGATTAAAACTAACTAATATTGATGCTATAGCAAGTGATTCAGCCATTGTAGCACACGCTGAATACAATCCAATAAATGGTATAGATAGTTCACGTGCGGTAAAAGATGAACTTACTATTTGATTAAGTAAATCGCCACCAACAAAAAAATCTATATCATTAGTATTTAAATTTGCTTTATCTATTGCTCCGACAACTATCTTCTCTAACAATTTTCGTTCACTTTTTTCAAATGATTTTTCATTTAAAGTATCATCTTTTAAAATATAATCAAAATAATCTTTTAAAGGACCTTTGCCCTCTAATGGCCCTACAATGCTATACCCTGTTAATAAATATGGTTTGTTTTTAAATTTAATTGTTTGCATATAACTCCTTTATATAAATAAACCTATAAAGCCACACACAATCGACCCAACAACACCGCAAACAATAACAGGCCCTGCAATTGTAAACATTTTTACACATATTCCATATATTATACCTTCTTTTTTAAACTCAATGGATGGACTAGAAATTGAATTAGAAAATCCTGTTATTGGCATAACTGAACCTGCGCCACCCCACGCTCCTACAACATCATATATTCCAATGCCTGTCAAAAAACACGTAATAAAAATAATTGTCATCAGCATACAACTAGTCAATTCACTTTCGGACAAATTTGGAAAAAAGTAAGCGTAAATATCAAAAAAGCCTTGTCCAATCGCACATATGATTCCGCCTAAAACAAATGCTTTAAACAGAGATGGCCACGCTTTAGTTTGTGGCACTTTTGATTCTACATAAATTTTATAATTTGCATTTCGTTTTTCAGTTTCCATAATTACTCCTTAGTCTATTATTGACAAAAAATTTTTAACAAAACCTAATTTTTATTCAATTTTTATCATTTTATTAACTTTTTTAATAATTTTTTAAATATTTTATAAATTTTTAAGCAAACTAATTAAAACAATGGAGGATAAAATGAAAAAAATAATACCAATTATTGCTACTATCGGAATAGGCACAATTCTAACTGGTTGCAATACAATAGCAAAAACAGAAACTGAAAGTTTGAATGATTATATTAGTAATTTTCAACAACAAATAGATGAATATTCTAATACTAATAAAATAGAAAATATGAACACTAGATTTAAAAAATATAATTTATCATTAAACCTATCTGATGAAGCTCTAGACAACGATTCCATTAATAATAGTTTTTCTAACAATGATGCGAATTTGACAGAAAATGATGGAATCAGTGATGTCATTAACGAAAATTTAAACAACTTTAATAAAACAGACAATTTATCAAACAATAACAATAACCCATTAACTTTAAACGAAATTAATGCTAATAACCAACCATTAACGGATGATATAGATTTAGAAACAACTGATAACACAGATAAAGACACAACAGACAAAATAGATAATATTAACAATGAAACTGGCGATATAAAAACATATGATGAAAATTCATCAAACATTAATAACCAAATATCAACATTGTATTCTTTATCTTCTGATATTAATGAGTCTTGTGATGACTTTTGTGAATTAAAAAAAGAAATCACAGATGCGATTATTGAAACTCAAAATTTAATCAACAAGGTTAAAAATAACGAAGTAGAATTAACTACTGAACAGAAAATGTTTATAACAGAACAAGCTAAACAATTAAAATCATTGTCAAGACAACTAGGCAATATCACAACCGAATTATCAATTAATCTTAGTGATTTGTCATATATAATGCGTACCAACAATGAAAATTTTGATGAATTATCTATGAAATACTTAATTGTTCTTGATAATTTAGTCAATGGCAATGAAATGTTAGAAAACGGATTAACTTCATTGTATATGATTAATAGCATATTTAACACTACCAACACACCAGCAAACAATCAAGGAAGAATATTGTATGGTTTTAGGAGGAATAATGAACCACCAATTGTTAAAGATTATTTGATTGAAAATGGAAAAATAATAGAAAATAAAACCGAGTCAGCTGATGAAACGGATAATTCAGAAGAAAAAAATAATGATGAAAAAAATAATGATGAAAAAGGCAATTTAGACACTTATTTAAACACAAATGTTAATAGCAATATAGACACTTATGGTAATAAATATAATAATATTGATACATTCTTTAACACTGCACTATTTGACAACGAATTATATAGCAACCGATATGGTTATGGTGGAATGGGAATGTATGGTTATCCTTATAATAATTATGGTTATCAAAATTATAATGGTAATATTAACAACACTCAATCTTACAATCCTAACACTAGATATGATGCAAATAATGCCCCGTATTTTAAAAATGAACGAAAAGCTGAACCTATCAAAAAATCGAAAAAATTTAAAATTACAAGCAATATAGACACATATAGAGACAAAGATACTCCAACATTAAGCGCAAGATTTAATAAAATTAAATCAAGTATATCCTCTTTCTTAAATAAATTTAAACGAAAAAATGAAAATGTGGAAAGCGAAATAAACAAACTTACTGACAATTCAAATGATTATCAAAAAAACCATTTAACAAATGAAGACTTAAAACAAAATGATAATTTAAATTAGATAGAAAAATCATTCTTCATTTCTTTAAGTACTTTGTTTTCTATCCTACTAACTTGAACTTGGCTAACGCCAAGTTCTTTTGCTATCTCGCTTTGTGTTTTATCAAAATAATATCGTAGAATAATTACCTGTTTTTCGCGTGCTGTTAAATTATTTATCATATCTCGTACCGACAATTTATCAAAATAATTATCTGGAGAAAAATTATCAGTCAACCTATCTAAAATTGTACAAGAATCTTCATTTTCGTTAATCTTTTCATTAATTGAAAGTGGTAAAGTATTTGCTTCCATTGTAAAAATTAATTCATTTTTATCTATATTAAATTGGTTAGATAAATGATCTAAACTAGGATTCGTACCATATTTTTTATTATATTCATATATATAATTTTTAATTTTAATAGCATTATGTTTAATGCTACGAGAAACTTTTATACTGCCATCATCACGCAAAAAACGTTTTATCTCACCTGCTATCATTGGCACTGCATATGTTGTAAACTTTACATTAAAACTTGCATCATAATTATTTATTGCTTTTATAAACCCCATTGCGCCCAATTGATACAAATCATCATACTCAACACCTTTGCCTAAATAGCGTTTTACCACACTTTTTATTAGCGGTGAATTTATAGTTAATAATTCTTCTTTAGCCAATTCATTACCATTTTTTGCTTGTTCAATCAAAAGAGAGTTTTGTTCGCCAACTATCATTTATAGTCCCACCACTTCATCACTAATCATTTTTTCCATATTAACTGTCAAACCCTCGTGATTATTTTTTACTTCTAGTTTGTCCATAAAACTTTCCATAACAGTGAAACCCATT
>CASFFJ010000090.1 GCA_949293915.1 uncultured Christensenella sp. | reverse complement strand
TTTGTTGATAGTGATGATTATGTTGAAAACAACTATATCGAATTACTTTTAACAACAATTATTAGCAAAAATACAGATGTTGCGGTGTGCTCTTTTTTTGAAGACAATGCCAATGTTCCAGAAATCGAATTCCAAGAGGAAGTAATAAAAGGCGAGAAAGTTTTTGAAAAAATGGCTGAACCAATGGGATATAAGTTTGTGGTGGTTTGGAACAAAATCTACAAGCGCGCGTTATTTGATGATTTAAAATTTGAAGAAGGCAGAATTCACGAAGATCAATGGCTGGCAACAAAATTGTTTTTAAAGCTAAATAGTGTTGCTACAATTCCTCAAAAACTATACCATCACGAAAACAGAGAGGGTGCAATAACAAGCAAAAAGCAAATACTTTTACATTTTGATGATATTGATGCATTGCTTGCAAGAGCAAACGAGTTTGAAGCGATCAATAAATCAGAGCTTTGTGTGTTCGTAGAGAGACAACTTGCTAATGTTGTTAAGTTCTATCTTTCACACACATACAGGGCAAAACGATTTTCGTTGAAAGAAATACGTACAATAAAAAATAAATTAAAAGAGTGTGCAAATTTAGCAAAGCGTATTGAGAAAAAATATAACTATACTTTAAAAGAAAAGAGATTAAGAAAAAAATTATACAATTTATCATTTATTGAAATTGCAATATTGATGGTTTAGAAGAGAGAGGAAAAATGGAACAAGAATTAATTAGCGTAATTATACCTATTTATAAAATGGAGAAATTTATTAGGAAATGTTTGGATAGTATTATTAGTTCATCATACAAAAATTTAGAAATAATCTGTGTTGATGATGCTTCTCCAGACAATTCAATGAAAATTGTTGAAGAGTTTAAAGATAAAGATAGCAGAATTAAAATTGTAACTAATCCTGAAAATCAAGGATTATTTCGTACGCGAGTAAATGGTATGAAAGTTGCAAAAGGAGCGTATGTTGCTTTTGTCGATGCGGATGATTTTATTTCGGTTGACTGGTTTAGGCTTCTTTATAAAAAGATTAAAGAAGAAAACGCAGATATGGTCATTGGCAATACTATCAATGTTGATGAAAATATGAATTTTACATATTATAACAACTATCGAAGTTTAACTTCTTCACACAAAACTCTTGAAGGTGAAAATATTTTACAAACGTTTTTGAAACAAGAAGGTGCTTGTTTTTTGTGGCATACTGTTTGGGATAAACTTTATTCAAAGAATCTCATCGAAAAATGTATGCCATATTTTGAAAAAGTTGACTTTCATCTTATTATGGGTGAAGATATTGCATTTTCAAGTGTGTTTTTTACACACGCTAAACGACTTGCTTTTGCTAATGTTGATGCTTATTTTTATTACAGACATAGTGAAGCATCAACTAGCACAACTCTTCCACTAGAAAAAATTATAAAAAACATAAAAGATTTAAAAAAAGTTTTCGATTATTTTGAAGGTTGTATGAAACAATATAACAAACAGCTTTATATAAAAAATAAACAAAAAATTGAAAACTTTAAAGCAAGGTATCATAGAATTTGGAGCGGAAATGTTTGGAATAAAAATGCTCAAAAAGACAAAGAAACACTTGATGCAATTAAAAATACATTTGGAACAAGTGAATTGATTTTGCCTTATTCTCATGATTTTTATTTCTATGAACTTACAACATTTTGGAGCGCAAGACTTGAAAACTTAAAAAAAGATATTTTAAATCCATATTTCAAAGTTATTAGTTTTGATATTTTTGATACACTTATTGTAAGACCTTTTTATGAAGCAACTGACATTATGCAATTTGTTGGGAAATATGCTTCAAAACTTATTCCAACTTTAAATGAAAAGCAATTTGCGGATTTTAGATATATGGCAGAGCAAGAAGCACGTAGATTAATCAAATTAGAAAAAACAATGGTTGAAGATGTAACTTTAACTGAAATCTATGATGCATTTTCAAAACTTTTAGGTGTTTCTCAAACGATTGCAAACGAAATTATGAATGAAGAAATTCGTTTAGAAATTAAATTCTCAAAAGCACGGAATATTGGTAAAGAACTCTTTGAACTTGCCATTGAAGCAAATAAAAAAGTTGTTCTTACATCAGATATGTATCTTGAAAGAAGTACAATTGAAGAAATTTTAAAAAAGAATTCAATTAAAGGATACGAAAAATTGTATTTATCAAGTGATAGTCGTGTATTAAAAACAACGGGCAATTTGTATAATGTTATGCTAAAAGATGTCGGCGTAAACAGTTATGAAATTTTGCATATAGGCGACAACTGGAACACTGATATTTTAAAAGCACAAGAGAAAGGAATTATTGCAAAATTTCTTCCAAAAACAATAGAAACTTTTGAAAATGGAATATCTGATATTTATGTGGGCAATGATTTAAGTTTCTATAAAAAAAGAAAACAAACTTTAATTGAGCAAGATTATTTAACAAAAGACATTGTTATTCGTTCAATGCTTGGTGTCTCTGCAAACAAACTTTTCGATAACCCTTTTGTAAATTATCATTGGGAATCAAATTATAATGCAGACTCTTATCTCACTGGTTATCATACACTTGGTATGCATTTATCAAGACTTGCAATGTGGATTCTTGAACAAGCGAAAGAAAATGGTTACAAAAAAATTGTGTTCTTTGCACGAGATGGTTATATTATAAAACAGGTATTTGATTTTCTTGTGCAATGTACAGGCGATAAAATTGAAACAGAGTATTTCTATGCAACAAGAAAAGCGTTGTTGCCATATAGTATTAAGTCGCCTAAAGATTTTTACAATATTTATGAATATATAGATATTAATTCACATTCACCAAAAGATATACTTAAACTATTTTTTGAAATAACGAGACGTGTTGATAAAGAAGCAGAAAAACAATATTTGAATAAGGGGATTGTTTTAGATAAAAAATTTGCAAATCAATATGAGTTTATTAAATTCATTGATGCTATGATAAAGATTTCATTTGATGCAGAAAAATCAAAACAGAACAATGAAAAACTAAAAAAATATTTTGCAAAGTTATTTCCAGAAAAAACAGCCACTTTTGATATTGGTTACAGCGGAAGATTGCAGAATGTTATATGTCAAATTGCCGAAAGAAAAATTGACACAATGTTTGTTCACTCAAACGGATATTCAACAAAAATGTTGGTGAATAATAATTTCAAAACTCATTGTTTTTATGATTTTACACCAACAATATCTAGTATAATTCGTGAGTTTTTTATTTCAGAAACAAAGCCATCTTGTATCGCATATAGATTTAACAATGGTGAAATCATCCCAGTTTTTGAAAACAAAAAATTTGCTTATGATGAAACTTATGGGATAAATGAATTCCAAAAAGGTGCTCTTGATTTTGCTAAAGATTTCTTTTCAACTTTTGATGAATTTTTATCTGAAATGAGTTGTAGAAACATAGATGCTTCACTACCTTTTGAGCACTACCTTCTTAAAGCATCCCAATTTGATAGATACGCTTTCTCATCGGCGATGGTTGAAGATGATGTGTATGGTGGATATAGTGAGAAAAGTATTTTTGAAATTTGGACTTGGCATTTAAATAATATTGAAGCAGATGTTAAAGTTGTAAAAGATGAAAGTCAAATAGTTTATCAAGATTCAATGATGGGCTACATTTCTAAATTTTCCAAATTCAAACGCGCATTATTCTGGTTAATTTTTGATAAGAAAAAATTTAAAGAAAAATTAAAAAATAATGTGAAAAAAAATAAAAAATAGGTGTGATTATGGAGAAAAAATTAAAAGTTGCATTATTAAAAAACAATGTTAATGAAAATGCATCAGAATTAGATAAATTAAAAAATCTTGGAAAAAACACAGGTAATTTAGTTTTTTGGACTGCATTGGAACGACTATTTAAGCCCGATATTGTACCTTATGCAGAAAGTTATAAATTACAAAAATATGACTTGGTTATAATTACTGATTTGATTTGGATTAGGGAAAATTCAGATTTTAGTTATATTGAAAAATTAGTTGATAAATACGAGATTCCTTTTATTCCAATGAGCGTTGGATTGCAAAGTCCAAATTTTAATCCTAATTTTAAACTTTCACCAAACATTGTTCGTTTATTAAAGAAAATTGAAAAACGAGCAACAATAGGTGTACGTGGTTATTATACAGCAGAAATTTTGTCAAAGCATGGCATAACTAATTATTCAGTTATAGGTTGTCCTTCAATGTATTATTGGAACAATCCTAATTTAAAAATCAATGAATCAAAAGAGCCAAAAAAAGTTAGTTCGAATTATAAAACTTTCTATGCTTCACTAGATAATAATGAAAAGCATTTTTTATCATATTGCGCCAATAATAATATGCAATTTGTTGAGCAAACAGACTTACCATTGACACTTGAACAAACAAATGATGAAAATTATTTTAAATTCGTAAAAGATTGGTTAGAAAAAAATAAAAAGATTTTTTATGATTATAAGTCTTGGAGCAAAGGTTTGAAAAATGTGGATTTTTCAATAGGTGGAAGATTTCACGGAAATGTTATTGCTTTGCACAATAATATAAAATCACTATTTATTACATCAGATTCAAGAACACAAGAAATAGTTGACTTGTTTGAATTGCCATATATAAAATTTTCTCAATTTGACATAGAGAAACCAATTGAATATTATTTCAAACTTGCTGATTATTCTAAATTTAATGCAAAATATCCTTTGCTTTACAAGAAATTTGTTGAGTTTGCACAAAAGAATGGTCTTGTGATTAGTAAAGATGCTAAACCTTTGAATTTTAAACCAAAAGGTGTCAATAAATCTAAAATTAATGTTGAAACATTAAAAAAAATATCTCCAATTAATTATAATTTGAAAAATGTTAGTGTTTTAGAGAAAGAAAAATGTACGGGTTGTTCCCTTTGTGCAAATATTTGTCCCGTAGGCGCAATTGATATGAAGCCCGATGAAGAAGGATTTTTATTTCCTGTAATTAATGAAAAATGTATAAATTGTGGACTTTGTGCAAAAAAATGTCCTGCTCTTTCAAAACAATTAAATTTAAATAAAGAATATAAATGTTACGCGGTTTGGGGAAAAAAAGAATATAGAGAAAAAGGAAGCAGTGGTGGAGTTTTTCCTATTTTAGCAAATTGGTTTATTGACAACGAAGGAGTTGTTGTTGGCGCAGGTTTTGAAAACGGATACAAAAAACTTTCTTTAATGAAAGCAACAAACAAAATAGAACTCGAAAAGCTTTTTAAGTCAAAATATGTTCAAAGCGATGTTGGATTAATTTATCAAGAAGTTAAAAATGATTTAATAAAAGGCAAGAAAGTTTTATTTAGTGGTTGTCCATGTCAAGTTTATGCGCTTAAGACTTATTTAGGTAAAGACTATGACAATCTGTTAACAGTTGATATACTATGTCACGGAGTGCCTTCTCCATTTGCTTACAATAAATTTCTTGAAGAAATTACAAATAATAATCTAGATAATATTTCTGCTGTTGATTTTAGAGATAAAAAATATGGTTGGGGAAAATTAATTAAAATAGTAAATAACAATACTATAACTTATGATGAATATAATAAACCTTATTTAAGAACTTTTACATCAGGATTAATTAATAGATATTCTTGCTATACATGTCCTTATTCTTCTTCAAATAGATGTGGAGATATCACTTTAGGTGATTTTTGGGGAATAAGTGAATTAGAACCAGAATTTAATGATAATCAAGGAACTTCTCTTGTTATTCTTAATACAAAAAAAGGCGAAAATTTATTTAATATTAACTTAA
>CASFFJ010000089.1 GCA_949293915.1 uncultured Christensenella sp. | reverse complement strand
CAATTCTTGTACAAAACAAGCATAATAGAATCAATCAAGAAATAATTAATAAAATTAATTTGTTATTTAGTTCTAATATTAATGAAAAATATTTGAAAAATTCAAAAAAATACCTAAATTTTAATGAAATTATTAAAAAAATTAATAATTTTTCAATATTTTTAGAAAATTTTGATACAAATAATTCTGAATTAATTAATATTATTAATGGTAAACATTTTGATTTTAAATCTGTCAATTTTCCTTCTTTTAAATATCGACTTGAATTATTAAAACAAAAATTGAACGGTTTAGATAAAAAAATTTATTTATGTTTATCCACAACTGATACACTCAATTCAATCAAAAAAATATTCACTGAACGAAACATCAATTTCTCTACTAATGTCAATAAATCTGGAATAATTTTAACCACACTTGATATACCATATAATATTTGTTTTGAAGATGAGGATATTTGGTATATAGGTTCAACAAACTTTGCTCACAAAAAAGATGTGAAAGTCGAGAGTAAAACCAATGTAAAATATTTGCCAAAGGCGGGCGAATATGTCGTGCACTCTACACACGGAATCGGATTATGTCAAGGTGTGGTTGTATTAAACTCTATGGGCGTAGAAAAAGAATTTTTTAAACTTTCTTATAGAGGTGGCGACACTCTTTATGTCCCTATTGAAAATGCAGATTGCTTGTCGCTCTATCTGGCAGATGGAACAGCGCAATTAAATAAACTTGGTGGAAAAGAATTTAACACTCAAAAACAAAAAGCAATCAAATCTATTGAAGAAATAGGCGAAGAGTTATTGCATTTATACGCACTACGTAAGACAGCAAAAGGTGTTAAATATCCAGAAGATGATTATTTATTTACTGAATTTGAAAACGCTTTCCCTTACACTGAAACCGCTGACCAAATTAGCGCCATCAACGATGTAAAAAACGATATGATTAGCGGTAAAGTTATGGACAGGCTCATTTGCGGAGATGTCGGCTTTGGCAAGACAGAAGTCGCTATGCGCGCGTTGTTTAAAGTGGTAGAAGCGGGTAAGCAAGTGGCAATATTGTCCCCTACTACTATTCTATCTTTGCAACACTATCTAAACGCGTGCGAACGAACAAAAGACTTTGGTGTTAGGGTTGAAATGCTCAATCGATTCGTGCCAAAGAACAAGCAAACTGACATACTAAACGATTTAAAATCAGGTAAAGTAAATGTTGTGACAGGCACTATTAGATTGTTAAGTGATGATGTGATATTTAATGATTTGGGGTTACTTATTTTGGATGAAGAACAGCGCTTTGGCGTAAAGGCAAAAGAACACATTAAAAAATTAAAAAATAATGTCAACGTATTGGCACTTTCCGCTACTCCAATACCACGCACGCTCAGTATGACAATGATGAACATTCGTGATATCAGTATCATCAACACTCCACCAAAAGACAGACTACCTGTCAAAACTTATGTTATGTCGTATAATCAAGATGTTATTGTAAGCGCAATAAATGATGAAGTTAATCGTGGCGGGCAAGTGTTGGTCGTGTATAACAATGTTGAACAAATTTATAAGTTAGCAAACTCACTAGAAAAATCTTGTTGCAACGAGCGGGCGGTCTTTGATGTAGCACACGGACAGATGAGTGAAATTTCACTTGAGAACGCAATCAAACGCCTTTATGACAAACAAACTAATGTTTTTGTATCCACCACACTGATTGAAAATGGAATAGATTTACCAAAAGCAAATACGCTAATTGTCGTAGAAAGTGATCGCCTAGGGCTTAGTCAAATGTATCAGTTGCGTGGTAGAGTTGGCAGAAATAACGAGCAAGCTTACGCTTATTTTACTTATCCTAAAGGGAAAGTTTTGACAGAAGATGCTACCAGCAGGCTTGAAGCCATCGCAGAAAACACCGAACTTGGCGCAGGATTTAAGATTGCAATGCGTGACTTGTCCATTCGTGGTGCGGGCGAACTGCTAGGTAAAACTCAGCACGGGCATATGATTAAAATTGGTTATGATATGTATATAAAACTTTTAAATGATACATTACGCAAATTAAAGGGTGAAAAACCATCAACTAGTCGTGATATTCAGTTGAATATTGCCTTGACCAGTAAAATTCCAAATGATTTTATCAGTGATGAAGCTGAACGTCTGAAACTGATAGCAAAATTAAGTAACATCAACAATGAAAAGACAATGCGTGACACTTTGAACGAATTATTGGTTGCTTACGGCAAATTACCAACAGAAATCTATACAATCGCAAACACTGCTCTCTTGAAAGCACTCGCAATCAAACAAAAAATCAAACAAATTAACATTACAAAAGCAAAAATTAACCTTATTTATTATGAGGATGTGGATATCGCAGAATTAATCAAGAAAACAAAGCGATTTACTAACTTTAAATTTGAAAACAACACTTTACCTACTCTTTTTCTGGACACAAAACAATTTAATGTCCAATCCGCAATGGCTCATATTATTAGTTTTTTAAAAGCTTAGCTACAATAGCTACAAAAGATTAAAAAAAACATTTGCTTTTTATTATAATTTATATTATAATAGTCAAGAATTAAATAGAATGGAGACTGATCGTGAAAAAATTTTTTGCTTTAATTTTATGTTGCTTAATGATAATGACTTGCAGTTTGACAGGTTGCGCTGGTTTTTCTGTCAATAAAGTAAAGTATTATAACGAAGTGGTCGCTACTGTAGGCGACACAAATATAACACGTTATGACCTACTCAGCGCTTATAATAGATATGGTTCACAATACTACACAGAAGAAAACGACCCTATGGCTAGCACGCTTGATTTACTTATTGATAGAGAACTTTTGTATCAGTATGCGGTTGAAAATGATTATACTTTGACTAATTATCAAGTCAATTCACTCATTGAAGATATGTTTGATTCTCTCGATGATCAAATGGATAGTTATGTTGATGAAGCTAAGAAAATATTAGACATCGACTTGATTGATGAAGGTGATACCACTAGTGATGAAGATGAAACATCTTTTAAATATGAAGATTATGTCTATTCTAAACGTGCTGAAATAAAAAAAGACTCTAATGGCAATTATTATATTGATTATAATAACCCTGAGCCAACTTTTAGTGCTATTATTGATGAAAAATATTTGACTGATTATAATAGTGATGACACACTAAATGCTATAATTGATAAATATTTTGAACATTTCAAAAAATCGCTTGCTAACGAAACAAAAGAAAATCAAACTAAAATTTACAATAAAGTTATCAGCTTGCTTGCAGATGATTTGATTGATTACGAATATTATTTGCGTGATGAAAATGGTAAAAAATATTCAACTGATACTGACAGTCTGATTAAACGTTATTTTGAGCGTAATTACACTAGTCAAATAAAATCACAATATCTAGAGAATATCCGCACAGACTATTTAAAAAATGAAGAGTTAGATATTGATGCTTTAAAAACTGAGTTTATTGATTCAATTGAATATTCATATGCTAAATACGTGAATAGAAATGATACGTATAAAGATGACCTTAAAGAAATAGGCACAGATGGAGACAGCATATTGTATCACCCTACTACAAATGATGGCACACAATTTGGCTATTTTATCCACACATTATTATCATTTAGCGACAAACAAATTTCGGACTTGAGCGATTTGGAAAAAAATAAAATTTCAATGTCAGATGACAAATATCAGCTTGAGTATAACAAAATTGTACTTCAAACAACCATAGATGAGCGAAATATGGATACTGGTGTGATAGATGCTGATTCGGATAGGTCTTTAAATTATGTGTTGAATGAATATTCGAATGTTGAAAGTTTAGAAGATTTTATTCAATTTATGTTCAAATATACTGGCGATGCAGACAGCACTCTTGTATCAGGTATGCCGTATGTGGTTGGCACTAATGGTTATAGCAAAATGGAACAGACTTTTACTGATGAATGTGTTCGCTTAATGACCGAAGGTTATGTTGGCGATATGACAAAAATATTAGATTATTCTGATATCAATAGCGAAACAACATCTAATATTAAAAGTTTAGAAGATTATGGTTTTGTTATCACTAGTTATGGTATTCACTTGATATATTATGTTAACGAAATTGATGCTTATGATGTCGATTATTTATTAAGAGAAAGCGTTTACTTTACAAACGACAATAATTCAAGTTTAAACTTATATTATAAAGAAATTAATCCTTTAACGCACGAGACTTATTTTGATATGTTGTTTGATATTGTTTATCCTGCATCAAGTACGGAAGAAAATTATACTTCAAACAATGGTTATAGCGAATACGAAGAAAGATTGATAGATGCTAT
>CASFFJ010000088.1 GCA_949293915.1 uncultured Christensenella sp. | reverse complement strand
GCCATCGCACAAATTTGTGGCAAATGTGACACTGCAACTATCTGCTTGCACATTGATAGTCTTGCAATATATTCCGCAACCACTTGCGCAATATGTCCGCTAATACCAGAATCAATCTCATCAAAAATTATTGTGCCAATTTCATCCACACTAGACACCACAATTTTATACGCCAACATCACCCTACTCATCTCTCCGCCAGAAACAACCTTATTGAGTGGTTTTAATTCAAAGCCAAGATTTGCGCTAAACATAAATTCAACATAGTCAGCCCCTGTCCGCGAATAACGCTCTTGAATAGGTGAAAATTTTATATCCATTCTAGCATTCGGCATACCAAGTATTTGTAATTCTGTTTGGATTTTATTTATTAACAAATTACCCGATTTTTTCCTAATCGCAGTCAATTCTTCTTGAATATTATCAATATTTGTTAGTAATTCTTCTTTTTCTTTAACTAACGCATTGTATCTTTCATTCGAATTCAATAAATTATTAAACTTTTCTTTTGTTGCGTTATAATAATTAATTAATCCTAGATAATCTCCACCATATTTCCTAAATAACGACTTTATTAAATCTAAACGCTCATCAATATAGTTGAAACGTTCTTCATCAAAAACATTATTTCTTAAATCGGTATAAATGGTGTCATTAATATCTTCTAGTTCTATAAAAACACTTTTAAGCCGTGACATAATTTCTGCATAATGTTCGTTTATACTGCTGATTGACATAATAGATTTTATACTTTCATTTAGCTTGTCTTGTGCACTATCACTAAACGAACTTTTCGCACTTGATTCATACGCTAATTTTAATGCTTCATTAATTTTTTCATACTGACTCATTTCTTTTTTTTCAGCGGATAGTTTTTCATATTCATCTTCGCCAATTTTAGCATTTTCTATCTCTTGAATTTGATATGAATATAGGTCGATTAAATTATTCTTTTCTTGCTCACTGCCACCTAATGCCATAATATCTCGATTGATAGCATTTACCTTATCTATGCATTCATTAAGTTGTACAAGCTTATTTTCTGCAGTCTTAGAAAACAAGTCTAAAATATGTAATTGATATTCATTATTTAATATCGCCAAATGCTCAGATTGTCCATGAATATCAACCAATTTAGCACAGATTTTTTTGACCACAACGACAGGCACAATTTCGCCATTTATGTTGCAGATATTTTTACCCTTTAAGTCAAGTTCACGCGATATAAATAATTCATCATCACAGTCTATATTAAACTCATTTTTTATAAACTCTTTCTGAGATGAATTTAAGCCAACAAAAATGGCTTTGACTCGCATATAATCCGCTCCCTCTCTTATCAGTGAACGCTCACTCCGCCCGCCAAAAACAAAACTCAACGCATCCAGCATTATACTCTTACCTGCGCCTGTTTCGCCACTCAAACAGTTGAGTTTCTCATCAAATTCTAGCGTTGCTCTCTCTATCAAAGCCACATTTTCAATAACTAATGTTTGAATCATTTAACTAATACTTCTCTAACCTTTCTATCAATCTCATCCGCAACAGTTGGATTGTTTTGTAGATAAGCTTTTACATTTTCCTTACCTTGACCAATTTTATCGCCATTGTAACTGAACCAAGAACCACTTTTCTCAATAATCTCCAAGTCAACCGCACTATCAACTAAGCAACCCAAAATAGATATCCCTTCGCCATACATAATATCAAACTCTGCCGTTTTGAATGGTGGTGCAACCTTGTTCTTTACCACTTTAATTTTTGTTCTATTACCCACAACATCTGCACCATTTTTGATACTATCCACTTTCCTCACATCTAGGCGAACAGATGAATAAAATTTAAGTGCTTTCCCGCCTGGCGTTGTCTCTGGATTGCCAAACATAACACCAACTTTTTCTCGCAATTGGTTGATAAAAATGACAAGCGTTTTACTCTTTGCAGTTACCGCAGTAAGTTTTCGCAATGCTTGTGACATTAAGCGTGCTTGCAACCCAATAAAACTATCGCCCATTTCGCCATCTATCTCTGCCTTAGGTGTAAGCGCTGCTACTGAGTCTATAACAATGATATCAATACCACCACTACGAACTAATTGCTCAGTAATTTCAAGCGCTTGTTCGCCTGTGTCTGGCTGAGAAACATACATAGAGCCAATGTCTACACCTAATTTTGCTGCATAAATAGGGTCAAGCGCGTGTTCAGCATCAATGAACGCCGCCGTACCACCCATTTTCTGCGCCTCTGCGACCACGTGTAGCGCAACTGTAGTTTTACCACTGCTCTCAGGTCCAAAAATTTCAACAATCCTACCCTTTGGCAAACCGCCTACACCAAGCGCAACATCAAGTGGCAAGCATCCAGTGGGAATAACCTCCACTCCCTCGCCATAATTGGTCTCATCCATTTTGATAATAGAGCCTTTACCAAATTGCTTTTCTATCTGCGCAATAGTTGCTTCAAGCGCCTTTTGTTTGTCATCCATATATTCTCCTTGTTTAGATTATTTTAACATTTAATCATATTTTTGTCAAACATTTGTTCGAATTTGTTTAATCTTTTTTGTCTTCTTTAAAGCAGTCTTTGTTCTTCACTAAATAGTTAACACCAGAGATAACAGTAAGTATAGTAGCAACTGCTAATAAAATGTATGATACAATCGCGAAAATGTCAGTTAACAAGTCTGGCACATTAAATCCGCAAGTCAACAAATAACTAAACAGCATACAAACTGGCAATGCTATCATCTGCACCATAGTCTTAGCCTTACCCCAGATATCCGCTGCAAGCACGATACCTTTGTTGCTAGCAAGTAATCTAAGCGCACTCACAATAAACTCACGTGCTATAATTATAGTAACAACAATAACTCCCCAAGGTGCAGGAATTGTATGATCTGCGACAATCAAGAAAAGCACAGTAGATGTCAACAATTTGTCTGCAATAGGGTCAAGGAATTTGCCGAAATTGGTTACAAGATTATACTTTCTAGCAATCTTGCCATCCAATAAATCAGTTAGCGCTGCAATTATAAAAATTGCGATTGCAACAAGTTTCCCTATCCCATACGGAATAAAATCTGCAAGATAAAAAAACATCATAAATGGTATTAAAACCACTCGCATTATTGTTAGTTTATTTGGTAAATTCATAATCTCTCCTTTTACACTTAATAAGTATATCACAACAAATAAAATTCGGCAAATATTTTAAGAGTTTTTTAATAATTCAATATAAATTTGTTGATTTTTAATTTTTACGAACAAAAAGACGACTTAAATAAAGTCGCCTAATCTTCATCATCACCAAAGATTGCTTTGTATTCTTCCATTGTAATGAGCACTTGACGCGGTTTTGAACCCTCTTGTTGTCCAATGAAACCAGCACGTTCCATCTGGTCCATTATTCTGCCTGCTCGGTTAAAGCCGACACTGTATCTACGTGAAATCATACTACCGCTTGCTTGCTTAGTTTGAATAAACATTCTAAGTGCATCTTTAAGCACTGGGTCAAACTCATCCTTATTAGGCGCACTGTCGTGTGAAGAATTAGTTTGTGTATTCGGATTTTTAATCATTTTGCCTGTATTGTCATCGTATACTGGCTTGTTATGTTCTTTGATATATTCAACCACTTTACTAATTTCAGCGTTAGACACATATGCTCCTTGCACACGCCTTGGTTCTGGTTTGTCTTGTGGTTTAAACAACATATCGCCCTTACCTAGCAATTTTTCTGCTCCGCCACCATCAAGTACTGTTTTACTATCCATATAGTTTGTTAGCGCAAATGCAATTCGACTAGGTAAATTTGCTTTAACTGTGCCAGTTATTACATCAACACTTGGTCGCTGTGTGGCAAGGACTAGATGTATGCCTGCTGCCCGTGCTTTTGCCGCAAGTTTAGCAATTTTATCCTCTATTTCACGTTTTGCTTCCAACATTAAATCTGCCAACTCATCCACAACTATCACAATATAAGGCAATTTCTCTACATTATTCATACGCACAAACTCAGTTTTGTTATACTCAACAATATTAACTGCACGATATTTTGCAAACAACGCATAGCGTCTTTCCATTTCTCTAATCGCCCATTCAAGCGCATTGACTGCCATTTCTTTACCTGTAATTACCTCTGGGATAAGCAAATGTGGCAATCCATTATAAGTAGAAAATTCGACCATTTTTGGATCAACCAGAATGAGACGTAAATCTTGTGGGCCTGCCTTGTAACACATACTGAGTAGCATAGTGTTAAGGCATACCGACTTACCACTGCCCGTACTACCCGCAACAAGCACGTGTGGCATTTTGTCAAGATTGCAGAATATTATATTGCCATTAATATCTTTACCTAATACAAATGATAAAGGATTAACTCTAACTTTATATTCTTGACTATCCAATAGTTCACGTAGGCTTACCGCACTCACACTGTCGTTAGGCACTTCGATACCAACAAGGTTCTTACCTGGAATTGGCGCCTCTACACGAATTGAACCATTTGATGCAAGCGTCATAGCGATATCATCTGCCATTTGAGCAATTTTATTGACTGATATTCCGCGTGGCATTGTTAGTTCGTAACGTGTTACTGCTGGTCCTACTTGAACATTGCTAACTTTTGCTGGCACTTTAAAATCTTCCAATACTTGCTCAAGTCTATCAATATTATCTTGCAATTGCTCATCTGATATACGTTCTGGATTCTCAATATAATTTAATAACTCAATTGGTGGCGGATTGTATGGTGGAATAACTTGTTTTTCTTGCTCCATCTCTAAATGTACCTGCTCTGGTTCTGTTGATTTTTTTATAACGTTTGGCAAATTAAATTTAGATATATCCACACTTGGATGAACAACTTCACTATCCACAGTGCTAGCTAACGCACTATCTTGTTTGTTGTTGGCATAATTGTCAACATATTCTGTCACTCTTATATTAGGTGTAATTTCTTCCACTTTTGGTTGAGTTTGAGTATTTTCATAATCGGCTGTCTCGACATTTGTATTTGTATCTTCATCTACAAAATCATCAAGGTCTTCAAAAATATCATAATCTTCTTGCTCGTTATCCGCGTTATCTATGTTTGTTTCAATGTCAATATCATTCTCAGTATTGTCATTAAATTCATCATTCTTAATAAATTCGTTGTATTCGTACTCTTCTGTATGTTGAATATCTTTATACTCTGGCTCGTTGTTGGACAAGTTGTCGTTTTCTATAACTTTTTCTTTGTCAGTTAAATTATCAATTATAGGCTTTGGCTCAATTTTTTCCACATTTCTATTATCTTGACTTGAATTAACATTAACATCAAAATTAGATTTTTGCGGTCTGTGTGGTCTATAGCCAGTTGTGTCATCCGTAAAAACATTTTCTGATTTATCAGTTGGAATAACTGGCTCGATAGGGGTCAAAATATAATCGCGCTTTGATATCTTTCGCTCTTTTAATTTTGTATCAATATCTAAGGTTGGCATACTACTAGACAAAATTGTAGATTCATTTTTCTCTAACCCTAATTTCTTCTTTGCCTCAAGGCGAACGCGCTCTTTTTCACTAATTGTCTCAATAGGCTTTTCTACATTCTCAAAATCTGCTATATTTTGAAAATCGAATTTACTTTTTTTGTTAGAATGACCAATAGTACGCTCTTGATTGACACAATCAATTATCAATCCAATCATAACGGCTAGAATAATTATACTGAATATATATGCACCAACAGTTGTTAAAATTTTAACAATAGGATACGAAATTAAACTAAATAATAATCCACCTGCTGTAGTTTTTGCCAAATAACTATCTTTTAAAAAAGTGCCATAACTACTGGAATCCAATTTGCTTGTCAAAATTAAATGGAATATAAACCATATTATGAGTAACGAAATTGTTAAATACACCACATATCGTGTTTTTACTATATATTGTTTTTTCATCAATTTGATAATAGAAAACATAATTCCAATGATACAAACTGGATAAATAAGAAGACCTACCAAGCCTAAAATAAAACTTTTAATAAAATTGTTCGGAAGCACACATACTAAAAACAATGCAGAAAAAATTATCAACAAAATAAGCGGTTTATTGACTTTACGTTTTTTCTCTTTGTCTTGCTTGATTGGTTTGTCTTTTGGTTGTTTTTCTTTTTTATCTGGTTCTTTATTAAACGATGATTTATATATTGCCATAATACTTCCTAGAATAATTATACAAAATTAATTCTAAAAAGACAAACATTTTTTAAATTTTAAAATACAAATTAAAATTAAACGATATCAATCTCAAATGATAAACAATTTTCTTTATTTTGCGACACATAAATTGGTCGATTTAAAATTCGCAAACACTATACATTTTTTGCTAGTAAAGGTATTAAAAGTCAAGATATTAAAATATGAATTAATATGTAAAATGAAAAAATATAATTTTTATTATTTAAATCTATTATTTATTATTGTTTAATCTATTATTTAATCGTTTCGCTCACAGTGGTTGGATTAAAGCCATTATTGACAGCAAATGCCAAAATATCTGTCAAAGCTTCTACTGTTTTTTTAGTTGGATGCATTAATATTAAATCCCCATTTGACAAATCTTTTGTTGCGCGCTTATAAATCAAATCTGTATTTTGATCACGCCAATCAATTGTGTCGTGTGTCCACATAATTGTTTTATAGCCTAAACTTTCTGCCGAATCCACAGTCGTTACATTATATGCACCACTAGGTGGAGCGAACAATTTCATCTCTATCCCTATATTTTCGCTTATCAATTTATGACAACTGCTTATCTCTTGCACATTGGTATCAAAATCAACTGTATTATGATCTCTGTGATAAAAACCATGATTACCAAGTTCATGCCCACGTGTATAAATTTCTTTAACTAAATCAATATTTTTAGTTGCCCACACTCCACCAATAAAAAAGGTTGTTTTAACATTATATATATCCAAAATATCCAATATATCGCGTACTTGTTCTGCACCTTCATACACGTTTATCATAAAACTGACATTGTTATTTTCACTATTGCCAGAATAAATTACACGCGGATCCGTACTCACGCTAACAAAAGCATTAGAGAACCCAATCCCCACCAGAGCAACCAACATTACCGCTATTACAATATTTGCTTTGATTAGACTACTTTTTTTCATAATATACTTTATTTAACTTTTGTACAAACTATGAATATTTTTTTAAAAAATAATATTGTCATTAATTCAAAATGTCTTTGTAAATATTTAATGCGATATGATTTAAAACTTTTATAAAACATATATCAAATTTTAGTAATTAAAAACAATTTAACTAAATTTGTTTGTTTAAGTTTTTATAAAAAAAGTTGCCAAAATGACAACTTCTTGTTCTATATTTTAACAATTGAGTTAACTTAATACTTTGATAAGTTTCATATCAACTCTGCCACGCTCATCAATCTTGATAGTTTTGACTAAAACTTTATCGCCAACTTTGACCACATCTTCGACTTTATCTACGTGTTCTTTTGCTAATTTACTGATATGAATCATACCTTCTTTGCCCGGAGCAACCTCAACAAACGCACCAAATTGTGTAGTGCGTACCACCACACCTTCATATTCACAATTTAATTCAAAATCGGTTGCTATTGCAACTATCATAGCTTTTGCCTTATCAATCATTGCTTGGTCTGTGCTAGAAACAAACACATCTCCATTGTCTTCAATATCAATTTTAACGCCTGTCTCTGCTATAATTTGATTGATAACTTTACCGCCTGAACCAATAACTTCTCTAATCTTGTCTGGGTCAATCTTAAATGAACAAATTTTTGGAGCATATTTGCTAAGTTCTTTTCTTGGCGCCTTGATAGTCTTTAACATAATTTTTAATATTTCCAATCTACCTACACGTGCTTGTTCAAGCGCGGTTGTAAGAATGTTTCTGTCAATACCGTGAATTTTTATATCCATTTGGATTGCTGTAATACCATTCTCAGTACCAGTAACCTTGAAATCCATATCGCCCAAGAAATCTTCCAAACCTTGAATATCTGTAAGCACTGCTACTTTATCGCTATCTTTATCCTTCATAAGCCCCATTGCAATACCTGCAACTGGTGCTTTAATAGGAACGCCTGCATCCATAAGAGCCAATGTGCTACCGCATGTGGAAGCCATTGAAGTTGAGCCGTTGCTTGACAAAACATCGCTAACCATTCTAATAGCATATGGGAATTCTTCTTCAGTTGGAAGCACAGCCACAAGCGCACGCTCAGCCAATGCACCATGACCAATCTCACGCCTACCCGGACTACGAAGTGGTTTTGCCTCACCTGTAGTGTAACCTGGCATATTGTATTGGTGCATATAACGTTTATATTCTTCTGTCTCTAAACCATCAAGTTCTTGTGCTTCGCTAATCATACCTAATGTACAAGTAGTGAGAACTTGTGTCTCTCCACGAGTGAACACACCAGAACCATGCACACGTGGCAACAAACCAACTTCACACCAAATAGGACGAATTTCGTTAGTCTTTCTTCCATCCGGACGTATACCCTTATATAGAATTTTGTGTCTAACTTTCTCTTTCTTCATATTGTAAAGCACTTGACCAATTTGTTTAGCACTATCCGGATAAATTTCAGCAAAATGTTCTTGAACATCCGCATCTAATTCATCCTCCAAATCATCACGCACGTGTCTATCGTAACATTCTAGAACTTTATCCATCTTATCATCCGCATATTCTCTCACAGCAGAATTGATTTCTTCTGGAATTTCATCATAAACAATTTTGTCTGTCTTTTTAATTTTTAAATCTTTAACAATTTTTTCTTGGAAATCAACTTGTTTTTTAATTTCTTCGTGCGCAAACATAATTGCATCAATCATCACTGATTCACTAACTTCTTTAGCGCCTGCTTCCACCATTAAAATTGCTTCTTTTGTACCACTAACTGTCAAATCAATATCACTTGCCTCTAATTCTGCAACTGTTGGATTAGTGATAAATTTACCATCAACAAGCGCAATTTTAACCGCACCAGTAGGACCTTCAAACGGAATGTCACTTATTGACAATGCAATTGAACTACCAAGCATAGCAAGTGGTTCTGGCGCAATATCAGCATCTACTGATAGCGGTGTAGCAATGATAGTAACATCATTGTAAAATCCCTTTGGAAACAATGGGCGAAGTGGTCTATCAATTAACCTACTTCTCAAAATAGCGTTGTCACTAGGACGACCTTCACGTTTCTTCCATCCACCCGGAATCTTGCCTACGCTATACATTTTTTCTTCATAATCAACACTAAGTGGGAAAAAGTCCATGCCTGGACGAGGCGCTTTTGACATAGTGGCATTAACCATAACCACAGTGTCTCCACTCTTGATAATACAATGACCATTGGCTTGTCCACAATATTTGCCAAGTTTAACTTCTACTGTTTTGCCACCAATATCTGTCTTGTAAACTTTTTCTTTCATTTTTTCTCCTTATACTTTAACTAATCACGATTATAACACAAAATAATAAAAAAAGATATCATTTTTAATGAATATTTTTAATAAAATGATTTAATTTTCACAACTATTTAATAAAAAAACTAACTAAAGGTCCATCTAATAGTTATGGTTAATTCTTATTGTTTTGTTCTCTTATAGCTTCAAAATTTGCTATAAAAAATGCTAGTATTGAATCAATACTTAGTATGACAACTAAAACATTAAACAAAAAATCAATAGCTAAAATTAAAAAATACAACTCAATACAATTTTATTAATTTTCAATTTTTTAGAAGTTTTTGATATTTATCTTCGTTTTAGCTAGTTACCATTCAATTTCACATACAAATTTCCTTTATTTTGTTATATTAATATTTTATTATTTCATCAAATAAATATGAAATTTTTTAGCAACAAAAAAGTCCCAAACGGGACATTTTTTGTTTTTAATTAACCACGAATGCCAAGTTTTGCTTTGATAGCACGAGCGCGTTCGATGTCAACTTTTGTCAAGTAGTCAATTAATTTTTTACGAGTAGATACCATTTTGTTAAGCCCACGAGTTGAGTGCAAATCTTGCTTGTTAGACTTTAAATGCTCAGTCAAGTTATTAATACGCTCAGTTAAAAGTGCGATTTGAACTTCTACACTACCAGTATCTTTCTCATTTTTGCCGTATTCTTTAACGATTTTTG
>CASFFJ010000087.1 GCA_949293915.1 uncultured Christensenella sp. | reverse complement strand
TTTTATCACTCATACTTGTCCAGATTTAGAGTATGTTCAAAAAGTTGTGGATTATGTAAAATCAAAAAATATATTTAAACAAGTGGTTTCAACTGTCGCGGGGGCAACAATTTCATCACATTGTGGCGAAAACACACTTGGAATATTGTATTTAAAAAATGAATAAAACTTACAAATAATTTTTTCAAATTCATTAAAAATGTAAAAAATAATTAAAATATTAATTAAAAAATGTAAAAAAATTAAACAATTGTTAAAAATAAAATATATTTTAAAAATTATAAAAAATTAATAAAGGAGAAAATGTGAGTAAAAAAACATTAGTTATAATGGCGGGTGGACTTGGAACTAGGTTTGGAGGATTAAAACAAGTAGAGCCAGTTGATGAGAACAAAAATTTTATAATTGACTATTCAATTTATGATGCTGTCAAAGTAGGATTCGATAAAGTAATCTTTATTATTAAAAAAGAGAATTTCAAAATATTTGATGATACCATTGGTAGCCGTGTTAAAGATAAGATAAAAGTGGAATATGCTTTTCAGGGTATTGATGATTTTGTGCCAATGGATGTAGATTATTCTAAACGAACAAAACCATGGGGTACAGGTCATGCTGTGTTGTGTGCTAAAGATAAAATTGATGGGGATTTTGCTGTTGTTAATGCGGATGATTTTTATGGTAGGGATGGATTTAGAGTAGCATCAAAATTTTTTGATGATTACAAAAATCAAAATCTTTATGCCAATGTTTGCTACAAAGCGGGGAATACCCTTACAGACAATGGTGCAGTGAAACGTGGCGTTTGCGAAATCAAGAATGGGTATTTGGTCGATGTTAAAGAAAGTAGTATTGAGAAAAAAGATGGTAAAATTTATGCTACCGAATTAGGAACAGAAAATACAATAGAGATACAATCAGATTGTCCGGTCAGTATGAATTTAATCTGTTTTAGAAAAAATTATTTAACTGTTTTAGAAGAAAGGTTTAAAGCGTTTTTGTATGATAAAAATACAAATATAGAAAAAGATGAATTTCTTTTATTAAATCAGTTGCCATATGCAAAAAAACTTGTTGGTGCAGAAATGATGGGGTTGCAAACTAGCGCTGTGTGGTATGGATTTACATACAAAGAGGATAAAGAAAAGGTTGTATCCGCAATTCGTTCAATGAGAGATAAAGGTGAATATCCAGCTGATTTGTGGGACACATTGCTTGAAGAAAAAAAATCTTGGTTATAAAATTAGTAAAAAATCACACATTTATTGTGTGATTTTTATTTTTATGTTTGATTGTATAATATTTTAGATTTTTTTATTTCATCCGCAATTTTTTTATTTTAAATTTAATTTTGTAATTGAACGAACTTTAAAACGTATTTCGTTTATTAAATCTTTTCAGCTACTTCCCATGCGCGCCAAACGACTGTTCGTAAGTTTCCTACTTTCAAAGCATCGCCTACTATATGGATATGCTTGCTTGCTTTTGCAATAGGGTTAGGAATATATCCAACAGCCATAATTACATTGTCAATTTTTTTAGTGTGTTCGTATCCATCTTTGTCTATAATAGTTATAAAATTATTACCAATCTCTTTAACATTACTTTCTAAGAAAACAGGAATATTGTTATGTTTAAAATAATCACGAAGGTAGGATGAGTTAGCAAGACAAAGTCCACGCACAGCCATTAAATCTTGTTTTGCTTCAACAATTATAGGCTTTTTACCCGATAAAGCCAGTTCGTAAGCAATCTCGCAACCAGTTAATCCACCGCCAATGATTGCAACGTTGTCGCCTACTGTTTTTGTTTTGTTTAGGAAATCAATGGCTTCAATCGCATTTTCTGCGCCTTTTATAGGTAATTTTTTCGCCTTAGCGCCTGTAGCAATAACAATTTCATCCGCATTAATTTCATCTAATCTTGTAATTTCAGTATTAAATTTAACTTCTATATTCAAATCGCTAATTTGTTTTCTGTACCAATCAAGTAGTCGCCTATCCTGACCTTTAAAAGACATATTGCCAGCAGGAATGAATACGCCACCCAATTTGTCTGTTTTTTCATAAATTGTGACTTTATGCCCGCGAAGAGTAGCTATTCGTGCAACTTCCATACCGCCGACACCGCCACCTATAATTGCCACGTTTTTAGGTTTTTTTGTAGGTTTAATGTCATATTTTCCGCCATCCATTGTCATAGGATTAAGCGCACATCTAGACATATGTTTAGAGTCTTCCATAGATTGGTCATTTGCAACACCTTTATAATGTGCGGTTGTCAAACACGCATTGTGACAATAAATACAAGGTTGAATATCTTCCAGTTTATCCTCCATCAGTTTAGTTAT
>CASFFJ010000086.1 GCA_949293915.1 uncultured Christensenella sp. | reverse complement strand
TATTTTTTAATCATTATTTTATCTTATACATCAATTTTATTTAAATATTATATAAAGTGTTCTTAAAAATTATCAAAAACAATTAAAATTTGAAAAAAAATATTAAATATTATCATTTTTATTTGACAAAATTCTATCATTTTTTTAAACTAAATAATATTAGGGGTAAAAATGTCAAAAAATCGTATATCAAAACAAACAATTGCTATTATTGTGTTAATAATTTTACTTATTTTTACCATTTCTTTTGGCGGGGTTTATGCTTATTACAGCTCTACCACCACTAAAGTGAATGGTAGGATAACTATGGCAAACTTGAACATTAATTTAGATGGCACTCATACTGACACAGCGGGCAATTATAGTATTTTATTTAAAACCAATGGATACGTATACCCTGGTCAAACGCTTGAAAATACTCCACTAATCATAACCAATAGATCTAACACTGAAATCTATTTAGCTGTTGCTTATAGTGTGAATGCAGATGATGTAAATGTTGATAAATCTGACCCTTTAATTGAAATTAGAGAAAATAATGGTGACTGGTATGACTATCTATATACAGCAAAAGATTCAAATAATGAAATAAAAGTTGATAGTGAAAATAATCCTATCCAATATCGTTGTTTAATTAGCAAAGTTGTGCCTCCTTGCTCAAATGATGTTGGCGATATCATTACAGTTATTGGTGAAAATTGTTTGAAATTACCTATTACTTGGGATAACGAATTGCAAAATAAAACAGTTACTTTCTCGTTCCAAGCATTTGCAATTGGTGCTAATTTAGATGAATTTGATTTTGACAAAACAACACCGCAAGATGATGCTAAAAGTGAAAAAATTATGCAAACAATCTACAAAGCATTTGACTACAACTTCAGCATTTAATAAAATGTTTAGCATTTTTTAACAAAATTATTATTATACATTAAAAAAGTCCACTAAGAATCTAGTGGCTTTTTTGTAGATTGGTGTGAGTGGGCAGATTCGAACTGCCGGCGTTTCGCTTAGGAGGCGAACCCTCTATCCTACTGAGGTACACCCACATATCTGATTTTTATGTTGTTGTGCTAAAATTGTTAGTTTTTAAATACGCAGCTGATTGGCTTGGTTGGGCTTTGATAAATTTTGGGCTTGGGTTGATTTAATAAATGTGTTGGAGTTTTATGCTGATTTGAGTAGTTTGATTTTGTCCAAGTCGATAGTTATTTGTACACCATGTATCTTGCTGAGATACAGCCAGATAGAAATGTAGATTAATGTGAATTGCATAAGTTTGTGTTTGTAATCTAAACTAGTTATGGCTTATAATTTAATGTAAACTACAAGCGTTAGTATAGCATAGTTTTTTTTGAAAAGCAATAATTCGGCTGATATTCGTTTAAAAAATTATTTAATGTTTTTTTTCACGACAATCTTCTAATTTTTTGAAAACAAAAATGTTTAATATAGAAAAATTAAAGCAAATTAAACATATCCAATCTAATCTAAAAAAATAGAAAAAGCAATATAATTAAAATGCCTATTTTAATTTTAATATTACTTATATTTAATAAATGGTTTTGCATAATTTCGTTTAAAATATTATTGATTAGCAACATTTATTGTTAAATTTTAAACGAGCCAATATTGTGTGCGAAGGTTTGTTTTAATCGTTTTATTTGTTGACTATTGGCTTGAATTTTATTATAATATCATAACATATTTTAAGGAGATTTTATGAAGAGAAAAAGTATCGCAGGTTTTGTATTAGGCTTAATCAGCTTTTTGATTATGCTACCTATATGCTATTATATCCTAGTTACTATAATGTTAATAAACTCGCTGACAACGGGCTTAGGCACGGCTGAAAATACAGCAAATAATGTCATTATAAACATAATTCTATCGCTTGAAATTGTTGGCAGTTTATTAATTATTGTTGGCGCATGTTATTGCTTTAATAAAGCGCGAATTGGTGGTATACATATGTTGATTGGCAGCGTGCTACTAGCGATATTCCCTATCTATATCTTCATAGTTGACAATTCTATGAAAGAATTTGTAATTATTATGGCAATACCAATAATTTTATCTTTAATAGGCGGTATTTGTGCGGTGTGTGCTAAGGCTAAACAGTCGAATTTAACGCAAAACAATCAACCTCAAACATACCCAAATTCAGACAGCAATTTGAATGCCAACTTAAACGCGAGTGCGCAAAACTTTTGCAAATATTGTGGTGCGAAACTAAAAGGAGATTTTTGCTCAAATTGCGGTGCGAAAAATGATTAAAATGCTTATACGCTTTGACAAAATATTTCAACTTTAAATACGAAAAAATCACTATTTGATAGTGGTTTTTTGATATCAAAATTAATTTCACTTGTTAGGCTAAATAATGAAAACATATTTATAAAGCCTGTAAAAATTCTAGTAGATACATAGTTTTAAACAATTTACATATTGTTACATTTAATAATTTTTTGTTGATAGCTAGCAAAATCTCTAAACAAATGCTCACTATTTTTCAATCACTCCAAGCAAGCTAACTATTCAATATACTTGAATAAAAATAACTAAAATAGTCAATGAAAATCATAAATTAAAACATTCAGTTAAGCCACCGTTTAGACTTGTTTTTGTAAGAAAAATTTAATAAAAACAAAAATCCACTTTTAAAATGTGGATTTTTACTTAATAAATATATTTTAAAAATGATAGAATATGTTTTTGTTTCATATTAAAAGTGAAGTAAAGCGTTTTGTTTGTTGTTGGTTTGAATATATGCACATATGCGCATTTAGTCAATGCCTTTCATTGTGAGTGAAATGCGTTTCTTTTCTAGGTCGACAGAGAGAATTTTTACCTTGACCTTATCCCCTACTTTCAGTACATCGCTAGGGTGTGATATGAAACTATTGCTGATTTGCGAGATGTGTACAAGTCCATCTTGGTGTACGCCAATATCCACGAATGCTCCAAAGTCAATAACATTCCTAACCACGCCATCAAGCACCATATCCGGCTTTAAATCTTCCATTGACAAAATGTCGCTACGAAGTTCTGGCAAAGGCATATCTTCACGCACATCACGACCTGGTTTTAACAATTCTTTAACTATATCTTGCAATGTTGGAACGCCAACACCAATCTCTTCTGCCACCTTGCTCTCACCTTTATTTTCAATAAGGCTAGGTAGCATACTGAGTTCGCCAGATTTGATATGTTCATCAGTCAAATTGAACAATTTCAAAAGTTTTTCAACCGCTTCATATGACTCTGGGTGTACAGCGGTGTTGTCTAAAATATTGTTGCCATCTGTAATACGCAAGAAACCAGCGCATTGTTCGTATGCTTTTGGTCCCATTTTCTTGACATTTAATAGTTCGTTTCTGTTAGAAATGTACTTTACTTGGCTGCGATAATCAACTATATTTTCAGCAAGTGAACCAGAAATTCCAGATACATAACTAAGTAGACTAACGCTTGCTGTATTAAGGTCGACACCAACACTATTAACGCAGTCTTCCACAGTGTTGCCAAGCACTTCGTTAAGACGATTTTGTGGCATATCGTGTTGATATTGTCCTACACCAATTGATTTAACATCAATTTTGATAAGTTCGGCAAGTGGGTCTTGTAATCTTCTAGCAATTGACACTGCACTACGAAGATTTACATCATAATTTGGAAATTCTTTTGCTGCCAATTTTGATGCGCTATATACTGATGCGCCCGCCTCGTTAACCATAGCATAACCAACTTTCCTATTGGCGTGCTTGATTAAGTCCGCCACCAAAATTTCGCTCTCTTTACTTGCTGTGCCATTGCCTATTGCGATGATATCCACTTTGTTGCGCTCAATCATATCAAGCAATATACGTTTTGCCTCTTCTACTCTATTTTGTGGTGGAGTTGGATGAACCACCGCAGTATCTAGTACATCGCCTTTCGTGTCAATGACTGCAATTTTACAACCATTATAATATCCCGGGTCATAGCCCATAATGACATAATTTTTAAGCGGAGCTTGGAGTAGCAGCGGCTTTAAATTTACCTCAAACATTTTTATTGCTTGCTCGTTTGCCGCGTCTGTTAAAGTCGATCTGCACTCGCGTTCTAATGATGGGAATAATAACCTATCATAACTATCTTCAATAAGTTCGTGCATAATATCATTGGTATATTCGTTGTCTTTTAAATATACCTTTTCTATCTCGCTTATTGTAAGTTTTGGATTAATTTCAATGCTAACTTTTAGGCAATCTTCTTTCTCTCCACGATTGAGAGCAAGTATTCTATGACTAGGAATTTTAGCAACTTCGCCTTTAAAATCTTTGTAATTTTCATATGTCTTGTTTTCATCCGCTTCTTGGTCCCAACTAGACACAATTTGCGCTTTCTTAGCAATGATTTCACGCAATGTCTTTCTTAAATTTGCATCATCACTGATGCGTTCAGCAATAATATCTTTTGCACCTGCGATTGCTTCGTTGACATCTGCTACGCCTTTTTCTTCGCTAACAAATTCGCCAGCCAATTCGCTAATAGGTTGAGTTGCATCTTGTGCTTGAATAATATCTGCTAATGGTTCTAGCCCTTTTGCGATAGCAACTGTGGCACGCGTTTTTCTCTTAGGCTTGTATGGACGATAAATATCTTCCACTTCTGTCAATGTCAACGCATCAGCAAGCGCCTTTTCAATTTCTATTGTCCACTTGTCTTGCTCTTTGATGACTTTCTCCACCTTTTCTTTCTCTTTATTCAAATTCCTTAAATAATTAAGCCTGTCTGCAAAATCTCTAAGCAGTTGGTCATCACACGCGCCATGCATTTCTTTTCTATAACGCGCGATGAATGGAATAGTATTTCCTTCATCAATTAAATTAATAATGTTCTCTGCATAAATTTCTTTTAGATTAAATTCATACGCTAATTGTTTTTGTATTTCCATTGTTGTTCCTTTTAAAAATCGTAAAAACGATACTTTTAAATTATATCATAACAAAATTTTTTTTCAAAACAAAAATGTAACATTTGATATTTTTTTAATCATATAGTCAATCGTTTAAGTTTATTTATTAAGTCGTGATAAATCTTTATCAATTTTTCATCTTTAAGCAAATCATTAAATAAAGTTTTTTTAAGCTAAACTATAAATTTTACAATTAATAGTTTAATATAAAAGCACCATTAAACTAGTTTAAGAATAATATGTAATAGGACATACTAAACGAGTTTTAATATGTTCGATTAAAAGGAGATTATATGCGATTTAATGAAAACGAATGCGCTAATTTTGGATGCTGTCTAAGACGTTTTTGCTGTATGAAAATCACATGTGAATCGTGCTGTCATTGTCGCTGTTGGAATGATTGGATTAGAGATTTTTGTAACAATAATTGTTGGTTCAATAATTTTTGAAACACTAATTTCTGTCAACAAAACAAGGATAACAAATGTGGATGCAACGATTTCAACCAATCATTTAAAGATGATAATTGTGACAAAATCAACAAATGTGATGACAATAAAGATAAATGTCATAGACAAAATTGTTGCTGTGGATGTTTTAAAATTTTCCATTGTTAATCAATATGTAGTCAGTGTTTTCTGACTACATTACATAATAGATTTTTGTACAAAAATACAATTTGAAAATCTTTGAAAATATATAAAATTATCCAACATTTGATTTTTTTATTTATAACAAATCTTAAAAAATAAATGAATTTAAGGCATTTTATTAAAAAAAATCTTTTTTTTATAAAAATATCTTTTTTTTTTAAGCTTAATGAACAAAATTTATATTTTAATAAAATTTCTCAACTTTTATATAAGGTATTTTAAGCACGTAAATATATTTGAAAATATTTTTGTACAAAATTCGATATTTTTTTACAAAATACTTGACAATACTATTTCATTTTGATAAATTGTTTTTGTCGTTTGGAGGATGTATGGGACGAAAAATGGATGAGTGTAGCAAACTTATGACACATAGTTATTTCTATGATTATAAACTACAAAAGTTAGGTTTGAGAAAAGATTTAGTCGGTTATTATTACCTTGTGGAAATCTTAACAATTTTGATTAATGAAAATAGAACTGTGCGTTCGTTTTCAAAAGAAATCTATCCATCCATCGCAAGCAGATACAATCGCAACGATTGTACAGTAGAGCGCGATATTAGGCATTGCATTAATAATCAATGGAATAAAATTAAAGATAAATTAAAAGATTTTTGGGACAAGCCTAGCCAGCCTACCTGCAGAAAATTTATTTTTGTATTGAAAAATTACATTATGTCTTTTTTGATTTAAGCGTTTGTAATTTAATGATATGAGTTTTTAATAAAAATTTTAAATAACCTAAACATTACCTATAAATTATCTGATGCTAATAAAATGATTAAAATGTTAAAAAAAATAG
>CASFFJ010000085.1 GCA_949293915.1 uncultured Christensenella sp. | reverse complement strand
GTTACTCAAGAGGTCGAAGAGGCGTCCCTGCTAAGGATGTAGGCGTCGAAAGGCGCGCGAGGGTTCAAATCCCTCACTCTCCGCCACTATGTACCCAACTGAACACCTTGTTTAGTTGGGTTTTAAAATTATAGGAGATAACAAATGGTTGGCAAATATAAAGTCATAACATTATGTGGAAGCACAAAGTTTAAAGACGATTTTTTAAGAGAACAAAAAAGATTGACTCTTGAGGGTAATATTGTAATTTCAGTTGGTTTTTTTGAGCATGCTGGCGATAATGAAGTTTGGAAAGAAGGCACAAAAGAAATGCTTGACGATATGCACAAAAAAAAGATTGATATGGCTGATGAAATTTTTGTTATCAACAAAAATGATTATATCGGTTCTAGTACAAAATCTGAAATCGAGTATGCAAAAAATACGAACAAGGTTGTTAAATATATGGAGAACTTGTAGTTCTGTTAATGTCAAAATTCTTTCGTTAGCCACCACAATATGTAGTGTTGAATATAAATCATACCGCTGTTTATAGTGGTGTATTTTTTTTGTTATTACTTTACTTGTGTATATTATAATATTTTGTATGCAATATAGTTACATTTGCAGGAGTTTTATCATTATTTAAAATTTTATATAAAATATATAATTATTTTTCTATTTTTTTATTGTCATCTTTACTTTTAATATTTTCATTAGAATTTGCTCAAATTTATCTTAACTATATAAGATTTTATTTTTTTGGACAAGAAGTGGATGAATAGAAAGAAACCATTGTCCTATATCAGTTTTGCTAAAATCAATTAATTCTTTTTCAGTTAATAATGTTTTATGATTATTCAATGGGTCACATACAACAAATTTATCATTATTATAACCACATACTAATATCGCATGTAAAACTTTGTTTATTTGTCCTGATAAAATTATTAATTCATCATTTTCTAGTCTTCTTCTTATTTCATTCGCAGTGATTTTCTGTCCATTGAGGACTTTTACACCTTTTGACTTTCCCCATTCTATATAATTTTTATATTCTGCCATAGATTGCTCAAAATCATATTGGCTTAGCAAATTTTGTTATTTGAAAATATGTTCATTTCAGAATGTACTAAATCCACATCAAATCCAGTTTTTGCAAATGAAATGCCAATGCTGACAATGGTGTTCCATCAATTACTTTGGGCCTATACTTTTTATAATATTCTTTTTCATACAAATAATTAGCTTTTAATTTTCCATAAAATTCTAAAACCATAAGCATACATGCAATTGCACATGTTGCTCCTTTTTGTTTATAAAGCTTAATATCTTATTCCATTTTAATTTTCCTTTCTTTAAAAATATTTTCATCAGATTGTGATATATACTTGTATATTCTAAAAAACCCCTTTGTTATTTTATAAAATCAAGAAATCTTGATAAAGAAGTTTGATAATACATATATAAGCCATAAAGAGCACGTGTCTAGCAACAAATAAATTTTGTTGATCTAATTGTTAATAATAATTTAGAGTCATCAACATTATGAATTCTTACTCTATCATATTCCAAGCCTTTGCTTAAATAAATTCTTGTAAGCATCTTCTCAGTTAAAAATTAAAACCAACAATAATACCAAAGATTACAATATATTGAACATAAGTTTTCTATATATAATTTACTTTTTTGGCTTTTCCGTAACATTTAATAACTTTTGTAATACTGTCATAATATATTGCGCTATCGTTGTCCATAAAATACATCTTTATCTTCTTCAGTTTTTTCTTTGTAAAATTTCAAACATATTATATTAGTTTTAAAATATATTAGTTTAATATTTTTTTAATCCTTCTGCTGCTTTCCACAGCTTAAAAATTATTTTTTTAAAAACTTCCATATGTGTTTTTAGGAAAATATTTTGTTGCGCTAGGTGTTGTTTTCAATTATGTTTTGTGTTATACTAGAAGCGGAGAAGTAAATGACTTTAAATGAAAATATAGATAAGGTTCTTAAAGAGACAAGCGAGGGCGTTGTAAAAATTCAAGAAACAGACACGGGGGATTTTTGGCGATTTTATGTCAAATTCGCAACCAATCTTGAAGGGCGCCTCAATAAAACGATTAAAAATGCCTCAATTTTGAACATTCCCTCATATGAAAACTTTTATAATAAAGTTGAAAAATATATTTCACACGCAAAAGAGTTTTACGCAAACGACAAGCAATACTTTCGCTTTACAGATGATGGGTTTGAGCAAAATCTTTTTACTGACCTAATATTGAATGCAACAGAATACGAACTTGGGAATATTTTGCCATACATTGACAAACGCACTAAGATGATTTGCAAAAGACCTATCTGGGAAGAAGCGGGTGATGCTCACAATCAACACTTATTGCACCTTGGTAGTTATAATAACGCTGAATGTTATATGGAAATAACAAAAAATAGGTCGCATTTAGAAGCACCTTTCACGGCAAACATCATTTTCCGCAACGAAGAAAATGGCGTATTTTACTTACCAAAGATTATTTTTGGAATCGCAGATGGCACAACATATATCTACGCAATACAAAACACATCAAAACAAGATAACCTTACCTCATTTGCAAAAAAGTTTGATAGACATTTTAGAAAATTAAATCTCAATGTCGACACAAACGACATTGAAGCAATGGTGTCGCCAAACGCGCTGGCTAGTTTAACAATCTTTTTTGCGTATTTGAAACAAAACAATTTAAGAAAAATTGAGTCGCCAAGTTTTTTGCCAGTTAGATATCACGCCAGTTTAGTCTCAAAATATGTAAAATCAAAGCATACTGACTGTGATGAACTATTGCAAATCCAAGACAGAGACCAATTCAATATGACAAACCGACTTATGTATGTTATGCTTCGATATTGTAAACATTTTAACTCTAGTTTATGTTTTTTTGATGAAAACACGCAAGTAATTAATCTATCGTTAAATAATCAACAGACAGAGATAGATGAAAACATAATTTATGAACTGGATAAAGCAATATCAAATCAATTTGAAAAAATTTTAGATAAATAAATTTATGATATAGTTAAAAAAATTAATAAAAAACTTTAAACATTTTCACAAATGAAGGATTATTTCCTTTAGTAAAAAACTTTGTAATAATAGGTGGATAACAAATAATATTATCTATAGATTGCAGAATGTTATTTAATTCTACAAAAAATTGTTTATCTTTTTTTACAGTTAAATAATTGATTTGTTCTACAATGTCATTTTTTCTACTTTCAATAAATAAGTCTTGTAATAATATTTTAAAATCATCAATATTTTTTCCATAATCTATGTTGTTTTCGAATTTTTGAGTTTAATATTTTTAAATTTAATATTTTTAAACTTTTTTTAAAAAAAGCGTAACTTTATTTGACACGGGGGGGGAGTGTTACTATATTTATATAAAATTTATTCAAAGGAGGGAATATGAATAAAATTTTAAAAGGGTTAGCTGTCGGTTTGGCTATCATTCCGTACATAACCACCTTGGTTGCGCGTGGTTCATCAAGTGGCTTTGGTGGGAGTGGCGGATTTTCTGGCGGTGGCGGATTTTCTGGCGGCGGCTTTGGTGGCGGTGGTGGCGGTTCGTGGTAACGAATTTATGCCACACATAAAAATAATTTTAATCAACAAAAAAGAGCATCAATACATATGATGCTCTTTTTATATTTTCTTATATCCATTTATTCAATTATATTGCAGTTATTGTAAACATCTATTAGTTTAGAACTAATTTGAGTGTGACCTTGATAATATTCGTTTTGATTTTATCTATTAACATATGAAATATAGTGCATATTTTTGGTAGGTGTCAATATTTGCTTGACTTTTGATGGGTGTTGATTTATAATTTTCGTATGAATAAATTTTTATTAGCATTGCTTTAAAATATGTTGCGACTTAAAGACGCTCTGTTTTGGTTGTGCTGATACTGACAGCGCGCGTGCTGTTTTTTTAAAATAAATACAAAAGTAGATTAAATTAAACATATATTTTATCGCATCATAAGGAGTAAATTATGAAAGAATACGACCATAAGAAAATTGAGAAAAAGTGGAAAAACTATTGGGAAGAGCACAATACTTTTAAAACTGATATTTGGGATTTTTCTAAACCTAAATTTTATGCGCTTGACATGTTTCCTTACCCGTCAGGTGCAGGGCTACATGTTGGGCATCCAGAAGGATACACTGCGACAGACATTGTCAGCAGAATGAAGCGTATGCAAGGATATAATGTATTACATCCTATGGGGTTTGATTCGTTTGGACTTCCTGCTGAACAATATGCAATAGAAACTGGCAATCATCCAAGCATTTTTACTGAAAAAAACATCGAATATTTTAGGAGTCAGCTTAAAAATATTGGTTTTTCATATGATTGGGATAGAGAGATTTCAACGAGCGACCCAAATTATTATAAATGGACACAATGGATTTTTAAGCAACTTTATCTGGATGGTTTGGCGCGTTATGTTGATATGCCTGTCAATTGGTGCGAAGGTTTAGGATGCGTGTTGGCTAATGATGAAATTGTTGATGGCAAAAGCGAGCGCGGTGGTTATCCTGTTGTTAAGAAAAATATGAGACAATGGGTAATAGATATGCCAAAATATGCAGATAAATTGCTAGATGGTTTAAACGAGATTGATTGGCCAGAATCCACTAAAACAATGCAACGCAATTGGATAGGCAAATCAAACGGTGTAGAAGTTGACTTTGATATTGTTGGTGGCGGAAAGTTTTCTATTTTCACCACTTGCATTGAAACAATTTATGGGATAACTTTTATGGTGTTGGCGCCAGAGCATAAATTGTTAGATGAACTTCGCCCTAAGATAAAAAATTGGGATGAAATAGAGGCGTATCGCACTGAAACAGCCAAACTTAGCGACATTGACAGAACTGAACTCAATAAAGGCAAGACTGGTGTTTGCGTGCAAGGAATATATGCCATCAACCCAGTGAATAATAGAGAAGTGCCAATATTTGTAGGTGACTTTGTGTTGGCAAGTTATGGTACAGGTGCGGTTATGGCAGTGCCTAGCCACGACCAGCGTGATTTTGAATATGCTGTCGCGCACAATATACCTATGATACAAGTAATTGACGGACGCGATGTTAGCAAGTCAGCCTTTGAAAAACAAGATTATTTAGGCAAAGGTTGTCGCCTTATAAATAGTGAAGAATTTTCTGGTTTAACAGTAGAAGAAGCAAAGAAAGCAATCACTGCTAAACTTGTAAAAATGGGTAAAGCTAGAGAAAAATCTAATTATAAAATCCGCGAATGGATATTCGCACGCCAACGCTATTGGGGAGAGCCAATACCTATTGTGCATTTTGATAATGGCGAAACAAAATCTCTACCTGATGATGAATTGCCAGTTGTGCTTCCAGAACTAAATGATTACAAACCTGCCAAAGATGGGAATAGCCCGCTCGCTAAGGCGACAGATTGGGTTAATATAAAAATCAATGGCAAGCCTGCTGTGCGTGAAACCAGCACAATGCCGGGAAGTGCAGGATCTAGTTGGTATTTCTTGCGTTATATCGACCCACATAATGATAAAGAGTTTGCAAACTATGAACTTTTAAAACACTGGATGCCAGTTGATCTATATGTCGGCGGACCAGAGCATGCAGTAGGACATTTGCTTTATTCTAGAATGTGGAATAATTATCTTTATGATAAAGGCCTTGTTCCAGTAAAAGAACCATTTAAAAAACTTGTCCATCCTGGTATGATACTTGGTGCTAATGGCATCAAGATGGGTAAGCGTTATCCAGAATATGTGGTTGACCCTAATGATGTTGTTGATAAATATGGCAGTGATACACTGAGATTATACGAAATGTTTATGGGGCCACTTGAAGCCAGCAAGCCTTGGGATGAGAATGGCGTAAATGGAGCAAGAAAATTTTTGGATAGGATATACAAAATCTATCAAGAGAAAACAATTGATGATAAAGAAAATCACAACTTAGAAATGATATATCATCAAACGGTAAAGAAAGTGACAGAAGATTTTGAAACGCTCAATTTTAACACAGCAATATCTCAAATGATGATATTTATAAATGCAGTCAGCAAAGAAGAAATATTTCCTAGAGAGTATGCAAAAGGTTTTGTTAAATTGTTAAATCCAATTTGCCCGTGTATCACAGAAGAGTTGTGGCAAGAATTGGGATATACTGACACAATCGCATATGAAAACTGGCCAATTTACGATGAAAGTAAAATGTTGGTTGATGAATTTGAAGTGCCAATTCAAGTGAATGGAAAGTTGCGTGGAAAAATTGTCGTAAGCAAGACAGCCAGCGAAGAAGAAATAAAATCAAAAGCATTAGAAGCCGTATCAAATTATGTCGCTAATGGTTACAAAAAAATAATTTATATTCCAAACAGAATTTTTAATATAGTAGTGTAAAAAATTTCGCAAATTGCGAAATTTTTTATTATTTTTTTATAAAAACTATAAAAAATGTTGACAATAACTTATTTTTATGATAAAATAAATTTGTTTTTTTTCGACTATTGTCTATTGTCGAAAAATAAAGAATGTTCTATTGATTATTGCAGCAGCGTTTCATTCTTTACTACATTTTTTATAAAGGAGGAAAGAGAAAAATGGCTAGCATTATTGACTTTAAGAGCATTACTAAACAATTTAAAGTTCCAGAGCGGAGCACAGGGCGGTTTAAAACTTTCAAAAATTTCTTTATGCGAAAGTACAAAACAATTGACGCCTTAAAAGATGTGTCATTCTCAATTGAAGAGGGTGATATTGTGGGCTATATTGGCCCAAACGGTGCGGGTAAAAGCACCACGATTAAAATTATGAGCGGAATATTAACGCCAACATCTGGCTCATGTATCATTAATGGTTACACTCCTTGGGAAAATAGGCGTGAGTTTGTAAAACACATAGGTGTTGTGTTTGGACAGCGAAGTCAGCTGTGGTGGGATGTGCCAATTATTGATAGCTTTGAATTATTAAAAGATATCTATAAAATACCAGATGAAGAATATAAAGAAACTTTAAAAATATTAAATAACGCATTAAACATTGATGACTTGCTAGGTAGACCATTAAGACAGCTTTCGTTAGGTCAAAAAATGAAATGTGAATTAGCGGGAGCGCTATTGCATAGACCTAAAATACTATTTTTAGATGAGCCTACTATTGGGCTTGATGCAATAACCAAACTAGCAGTTAGAGATTTTATTAAATACATAAACAAGAAATGGAATACAACTATCATTTTGACAACGCACGATATGAACGATATAGATGCGCTTACTAACAAAATTATTTTAATTGGTAAAGGTCAGATTTTGTATCAAGGTAGCTTTGATATTATAAAAACCAAATATTCTTCTATTAAAACGATTGAAGTCGAGTTTGCGCAAGATTATGATGAAATTTCATTAGAAGGGTACGAAGTTATTTCACATAATAAAAAATATGCTACACTTAAAAATCTTCCTGAAACGACATTCCACACAAAAGATTTTGTGAATTTGATAACAAAAAAATATGATATAGTTGATTTTCAAGTGTCATCACTTAGTGTCGACGAAGTGCTTGCATCCCTTTACAAGGATTATCAATTATAGGGGGGGGCGAGTATGAAATCATATTATGGTATTTTCAAAATGGAGTTTAAAGGCGAACTTCAATATCGAGCAAAAGCCATTTCTGGTATAACCACACAAATTTTTTGGGGATTTTTATTAATTTATTTATACACTGCTTTTATGAATTCAAATTCTAGCAATGATTTTACATTATTGCAAATGACTTCTTATATATGGCTAGGGCAAGCGTTCTTTGCTATGCGATATGTGACTTTGAGTAAGCGTGTGGCGGATGAAATAACAAACGGCAATGTTTGTTACAAATTTGTAAAACCTATTAGTATTTATGAACAATGGTATTTTGAAGGGCTTGGACAAAAAATTGCTGCTACATTATTAAGATTCTTACCTATAGTTATAATAGGAGTATTATTGCCTAACAATTTAAAATTGATGCTACCTGTTAATTTCGAAGCTTTTATTCTTTTCATTTTCAGTTTAGTTCTAGGTTTTTTGATGACTGAAATGATTTCTATGTTTGGCGTTTACTTAACTTTTAAAACAATGTCAGGTAAAGGTGCTATTGGATTTATTAGTGCAATTTCTGGTTTGTTCAGTGGTCTAGTTGTGCCACTTCCAATGTTACCGCAAGGTGTGCAAAACGTGATTAAATATTTACCTTTTAGCTTTATATCAGATTTACCATTCAGAATTTATATCGGCAATGTTAACATAATTGATGGCTTAAAATTCTTGTTGATAGGAATATTGTGGTTGATTGCATTGTATGCAATAAGCAAACTATTGATTAACAAGTCTTTAAAAAAGACGGTTATACAAGGAGGTTAAGATGCTATATAACAACTATTTAAAAATGCATGCTAAATCATTTATGCAATACAGAGCAAATATGGTATTCATTTCAGTTAATCAAATATTAGTCAACTTAGGTGAAATTTTAGCTGTTTATTTATTGTTCAAGCAATTTGACTCATTAATGGGCTGGACATTTTATCAATCGCTTCTGATGATGGGTATTATCTATACAGTATATCCACTTACAGAATGTTTTGCGCGCGGATATGATGAATTTCCAAAAATTATTAAATCAGGTGAGTTTGATAGAATGCTTATTCGTCCTGTGAATATCCATTATCAAATTTTTGGTTCAAAAATAGAGTTTTCTAAAATTACTAGAATTATTCTTGGAATCATTATCAGTGTTATTGCACTTGTAAATATGCAGATAGATTGGAATGTGTGGAAAGTGTTGGTTTTAATATTAACTTATATCTGCGGGACATTTGTCATTTTTGGGCTATTTGTGATAAGCGCAGGTATTAGTATTTATACTATTGAAAACTTAGAATTTGTCAATATTATTACAAACGGAAGCAAAGAATTAGCGTATTATCCAATTAATATTTATGCAAAATGGCTAACTAACATATTTACATTTGTGATACCTGTTGCTTGTTTTAATTATTTGCCTTTGTCATTTATATTAGGCACAGGTTCGCTGCCTATGTGGTTATGCGGTATAGCTCCATTATTTGGCATGCTGTTTGTTGTTCCTTGTTTAATATTCTTTAATTTGAGCATAAAGAATTATAAAAGCACAGGAACATAAACGATTATTAATTTTTAAAACTATTAAAATTAAAAAATATCTATAAAATTACAAAAAATGCAGAAATTTGTAAAAAAATAAAACATTTTTTAGTTTTATGTATTATTATAGATAGAATTATTAACAAACAATATCTTAAAATCATAAATATAATTGTCTACTCTTGATTTTTTTGAAAGAGTATGATATAATATAATTGAAGATGCAGTATTCTAGTCAGTTTAGTTGCTAGGAAGACGAAGTAATAGCGTCATAAGGCACATCGATGAAGTTCCTGGTGCACGCCTTGGTTGCCCAAACTGGGGCGGGTGCTGGGAGTTAAGAATTTTGGGCGCATTATAACGGCATATAATTGTCGACCCAATTTTCGCGGAGACCTAACAGGGTGCAGACCACTCTCTAGGATAAAACCTGCATTGCGGTAAAAGCTGTGTGCAGTGTAGCCTGCTTTGAGTGAACATATTGGGATTGGGCGTTAAGACACACTTTATTTAAAGCGCTAAGATAAGGTATGTTTGTCTATGAAATTATGTTTGCAAAACAAGAGAATAGTTAACAAAATTGCCAAGGAAAACTTCTAGACTGTTGCATAAGCAGACATTGATAGGATTATAGTGTGTTCTAAGTGGCGATTCGGTGTTATGTCTTGCTTAAAAGGAAACTGCTCAAATGGTGACATTGAGTGCGAGAATGGGAAATCCGACCGAACCTATGACACAAGGTTTACTATCATTGTTGTCTTCAAAATAGAGCCTAATTAGTAGGCTCTTTTTTGTTATATTTATTTTAATAAAAAAATATCTTAATTATACAATTGAATTTAAAAAAGCGTAACAATTAAATATTTTTTATTAATAACATTAATTTAATATTTACATTTTTTTTATTTTATGATATAATATAATTGTTCTTTTAGGAGAAAAATTGAGTAAAAACGATAAAAAAAATAAACATAATCAGTCAACTTTTAAAAAATATTTTAGATGGCCTTTAATTGTATTAGTATTGACATTTTCTTTATCAATGTTTTTTGGAGTACTGAGTGAAGTGGCGCTAAGTGGGGCAAATATAGCAGTTGCCATTACTGTCATAGTTATATTTTTGTTTGTAGCAGTATTGTCTGATATGATAGGTGTGGCAATAACAGCGTGTGATGTGACAAATTATCGTGCTATGGCAGCAAAAAAAGTACGTGGAGCAAAAGAAGCTATTATGTTACAAAAAAATGCAGATAGAGTATCTAGCATAGTAGCGGACATATTGGGCGATATTTGTTCTATTCTAAGTGGTGCTGCGGGTGCGGCAGTTGCTAGTGCGTTAATAACACAAGCTATGTCAGGATTCACTGCAATAATTATATCATCACTTGTGTCTGCTGTGATAGCTGCATTGCTTATATCAGGTAAAGCATTTATGAAGCGTTATTCACTTGAGCACGCAGATAATATCATATTGATATTTGGTAAATTTATTAGCTTCTTCCATATTGTAAAATCGAATAAAAAGATTAAGAAAAAATCAGCAGAAACCATTGATGAACAAACTAAACCAATTAATGAAAACATAACTGATGAACAAAATAAAGAAAGTAACGAGATGTAACGAATAAAAAATAATATAGCTAAACATATAACTAATCAAACTTATTTAACTAGATAAATACAATTTTATTATATCTATAACTTTAAATTAAATAATTTTAAAAAACTTAATTATATTAAAAATAAAAAAACACTCCTAATTAAG
>CASFFJ010000084.1 GCA_949293915.1 uncultured Christensenella sp. | reverse complement strand
AATGAATTTTATAAATAATTTATTAAAAATCAATTTATTATTTTTAAAAAATTTTTAATATTTTTAAATTATTTTTTGATTTTTTATTGTTTTTTTAATATTTTTATTAATTTTTTAATATTTTTTTATTTTTTACTAACTTTTATATTATTTTATAAATTTATTTTTAAAATAATTTTTTAGCAATTTAATTGATAATTACATTAAAATTTTATCAACAAATCTTTCTGCATCAAAACTGTCTAGGTCATCCACACTTTCACCAAAACCAGTGAATACAATTGGAATATTAAGCTCGTTAATTATTGGATAAACCACACCACCTTTTGATGTTCCATCAAGTTTAGTTAAAATTATGCCATCAATATCAACACTATCTTTAAATGCCTTTACTTGCGCAATTGAATTTTGACCAATAGAAGCATCTAAAACAATCAGATTAAGCCTATGTGCCTCTGGATATTCACGCGTGGCTACATTGTTAATTTTTTCTAACTCTTTCATCAAGTTTACTTTTGTGTGCAATCTACCAGCAGTGTCGACAATTAAAACATCTTGTTTTTTAGCTTTCATACTATTGACCGCATCAAATACCACTGCTGCTGAATCTGCACCCTCGCCTTGCTTAACAATTTTTACTTTTAGTCTGTCTGCCCACATATTAAGTTGTTCAGTTGCTGCGGCACGAAATGTGTCGCCCGCTGCCAACAACACTGACTTTTTATTTCGCAGAAAATATTTTGTCATTTTAGCAATGCTTGTTGTCTTACCTACACCATTTACTCCTACAACTGTAATGATAAGTGGATATTCGAATTCAATAGGTTTAACATTTATCTTTTCAACTAGTAATGTTTTTAGTTCAGCTTGTGCGCGTTCAATATCTTTGATAAGTTTAGCCCTACATTTATCCTTTAATTCATCCATTATGTCCAAGGCCGTTTCTACACCCATATCTGATGACACTAATATTGACTCTAATTCATCATAAAAATCATCATCTAGTTCAGTACGCTTGAATGTATATTTTAATTTATCAAAGAATTTTTTAAAAATGCCCATATTTTTCCCTTTTTTTAAAAATTATTTTTTTGATTTTTTTGAATTTTTTATTAATTTTTTTGATTTTTTTGAATTTTTTATTAATTTTTTATTTTTTTTATAATTTTTATTTTTTTTAAATTATATTTTATGTTTTATGAATATTAATTTTTCTGTTTATAATAAATCTAATTTTTTATTATCAATCTCAATTATACCAAACGGAAATAAATATAATAAGTCTAGCACAAAAGTGCTAGACAAATTAATCTTTTTTCTCACTATCTTCTGCCACTTTAACAGCATCTGAAAGTTTAACTGAGACAATTTTGCTGACACCTTTTTCTTCCATTGTTACACCATAAAGAGCATCTGCTAATTCCATAGTTGGTTTTCTGTGTGTAATGACAATAAATTGCGTATCATCACTAAATCGCTTTAAGTATCTAGCGTAACGCTCAATGTTTGCATCATCTAGCGCTGCCTCAATTTCATCAAGGAAGCAGAATGGCATTGGTCTTAACTTTAAGATTGCAAACAAAATTGCAATTGCTGTCATTGTCTTTTCTCCACCGCTGAGTAGTGAAATTTGTTGAAGGACTTTACCAGGTGGCTGTGCAATAATTTCTACACCTGCTTCAAGCGGATCTTCACTAGGTAATAACTCTAACCTAGCATTACCACCACCAAACAATTCTTTAAACACTTTAGTAAAATTCTCTTGAATCTTTACAAATTCTGTGTTAAATTTTTCCAACATCTCAGTTGACAATTCTTTTATAATATTGACCGCATCTTCCTCTGCTTTTTTAAGGTCCTCGATTTGTGAATTCATTTCTTCATATCTAGCGCCCTCTGTCTTATACTCTTCAATAGCATTGACATTCACATACCCCAAGCCTGTAATTTGATTTTTTATCTGATTAATTTTTATCATTGTCTCTTTGATATCAAAGTCATTATTTTGGTCTTTAAACGGTAAACAATCATTATATGTCATCTCGTATTCTTCGTAAATACGTTCTTGCATATTTTCAATATCAACATCCACTCGTTGCAGTTTGTTTTCTTCTTGATAAATCTTGTTATTTAATCTAGCAATATCGTTAGTAAGATTTGATTTCTTTTCATCCAAATCTTTGATTTCTTGCATTAAAGATTGTTTAAATTCTTCAAACGAATTAATTTTAATATTCAATTCATTCAACTTTGCTTTAATATCTTCAGTTTCAGCATCATCATTATTAGACTGCAAAGATATGATTTCGTTATAAATTTTTTCTTGTGCAGTTTTGGTTGAATTGGCACGATTGACTAGTTCGTTTAAAGTATTAATTTCATCTTTGTTGCGTGCAATATTGTCATCTAATGATTTAATCTTTTCTTCCGTGCTGGCAATTTTAACTTTAATAACCATCATTTGTTCATTGTATTCTTCACGTTTTTGTTTTAAATCTTCGTAGATATTTTTGCTATTTTCATCAAATTCGCCCACTTTTGACTTAGTTGAACTGATATCATTT
>CASFFJ010000083.1 GCA_949293915.1 uncultured Christensenella sp. | reverse complement strand
CATTTCATTATAACCTAGCATAAATTCTTCTTCACAATTTTCTCTATAATAAGTGCATACAGCAACAATCGAACCTTCTTCAATCCCATCAAAACAAAATTCGAAACTCCTTTCATCTCCCCACGAAACTGTTGGAATAACTTTTAATCCTTTTGACTGCCAGTACGCACCACACCATCTGTTTTTGAAAACACTTTCAATTTGTAGTGCAAGAGGCATGTTTGTAAAAATAGAAAAATCAGGACTTAATATAGCAAAATATTCCTTTAATTTTTCAAGTTCTTCTTCTGCATGCGTATAAACCTTTTCAAATTTCCAATCGTAAGTAAAAAAGTGAATGGTTTTATCTTTATTGTCGTTATCATTTTTTTTTGCATTAACATAACTTAAAAAGTCAATTTTGTTAATGTCAATATCTTGCTTTTTTATCTTAGGAAATTCATATTTTCCACAAGAATTATTTTGAAATAAAAATTCATTTCTAACAAGTATTTGTTTTTTCTTTTGTTTTTCAATTTCATATTCACTTAATTGTTTTGTCATATTAGCAACCTACACCCCAACTATCACAAGGTAAATATCTGGCTTCCATATTTTGCTCAATATTTATTATTCTGCGATTCCCATATTCTCGTTGTTTTAATATATTTTGTTCAATTTCATTAAGTGGACATATAATGGGTTCAAGAATCTTTCCGCTATAATCTCTTAAATTTATTGTAACTCCACAATATTTATTGATAAATGAATTTAAAGTTATTTTTTCCTTAACAACCCAAAACTCGCTAACGAAATTTTTTTTATTGTCTTTTCTTGGTTTGTCAGCAAAAAAATCTGATGATACTATGCCTAAATCAGAAACATAACTATATTTATCTGGTGTCAAGCGTGTGCCATGTAGATAATGCCCTTTATTCAATATAACATCATCTCCAATTTTATATTTATGTGTTATTGGTTTTGACTGCTTTATTTCATAGAAAAGCTCTATTTGATTTGTGAACATCTCCTTAATTTTTTTATCTTTAAAAAGCTTATTGCTTTTTTGAATAAAATTATATTTATCCATAAATTCTCCGTTTTAAAATTAATCAAATTTAATGCTTGGATTTAAGTCGGCATGACTTAGCCAATTCATATTATACATTTCTTTTAAAAGCTACTTTTTTCTAGCCATTCTTCAAAAGTTTCAAACTTATCTAAACTACCAGAGCCAAACATTTTGGCAAGCTCGCCACATTAAATAAATTCTTGTTTGAATTCTTCTAAAATTTCCTTATCCTTAATTGATGGAATTAGTAATTCTAATTCGTTCATAATTTTCTCCTTAAATTGTTTTAATGAAATTCTGTCTTGCGTTTTTGATATATTCGTTTGTATTATTTTATCATATTTTAGTTGGTTTTACAATAATTTTTTTTGCTATTTAAACAATCAAATTTAAAGTTACAAAAGCTAATAAAAAACTTAATAAACTGCAATATCTTTTTTATGTTTATGTGTTATAATATTAAGTATGAAAAGATACATAAGAAATTTGATGAATTACATAAACAATTTAACCGTATCTGTCTAAAAATTTTATTAGCCAATAATTTTTGTATAATAATCAATTTTTGGCATACTAGAAAAATCATAGTTTTTAAGCTCTTCTAATCCGTTAAGATTTGCATGACAAGAACAATTTATCATACAATTTGATTTTCCATTATGTAAATGAACTGCGACAATTCTTTTGTTTAGGGCATATGAATAGCCACACTCCCAAGCAGTTCCACTATCTGAATATAATCCATAGAAAAGCATAACAATAGCATCTGCTTGCTTTATTGCATTAATGTCTTTTTCAAATGTTTGCTCTGCCCATTGCTTCTTTGATAAGCCTTGTCTGTCAATTTGATTTAAAAATGGCGCATAAACATCTAAATGTTTATTTCTTAAAATTTCCATAACTTGATGATAAACTTCTAACTCTTTTTCATCAAAAAAAGGACTTGCTAAATATATTCGCATTCAAACCTCCATTGTTATAATCTTTTGAGAGCTGTTTTCTTTTGCTTTTTTATCACGCATAAAGCATCAACATTTCAACAAAATTTAGCGTAAAATATTAATTTATATTAAACTGAATTAATTTGTGAAATTTTTATGAATTTAACAAAATTTTTCTTAATCTTAATTTATTTTAATTCATAAACAATGTGGTTATAACGCCCTCAGAAAGTAAATAAACACCAAGTACTAAAACTGCAATTATTGCTATTATGGCAACCACAAGTGAAATCCAACCTATCGCGCGCCTATTGACCAAAAGCTGACAAATAGGTAGTACAATAATTGACACAACCAATGCTAAGTAAAGTATAGGTAACTCAATAGCCAAAATAAAAAGAACTATATTCCCCAGCAACAACAGCTGTGTAAAAATACCCAAATATGAAAAAGTCAGTTGTAAAAGTTCTATTGTGAGCCACACGACAGGATATAACAAAGCCACCACCAAGACACTTGCAATCAAACTTAAAACACCAAAAGCTTTAAAATTTTTTGCTTTATCTGGGTCATTTTTTAATTTTCCCTTGATTGAAAATGAGTACACAATCACTGCGATTGGGGCTAAAAGCGTACTAAATATAAATTTCCCCACTATTCTCTCCTTAATTTATTCTACTATATGCAAACAAACAAGTCAAATTAATTAAATGAAAACAATTTTAAACACATTGATTCTTTTCCTCAAAATAATGTTTAATTAGTTGGTTTTATAACACAACAAAACTAAAATGCAAAGTTATCAAATACACAATTTTAACAATTTTGTATTTCAAACATAAAATGGTGTAGGAGCTTAAAATGAATTTTTGTTGTTTTGATAAATGTAATATTATAGATAGAACTCGATTTATTCCAATACCAAATACTATGGTTCAAGGACCAATAGGGCCAACCGGACCGACCGGGCCAACTGGGCCAACTGGATTAAGTGTAACTGGACCAACCGGCCCTACTGGCACGCTCGGCGTAAACAATTCAATGTTATTTGTAAGGAGTGGTAATGTTGGCGGAACAGGCACACAAGAAAATCCTTTGGCCACTATTGAAGAAGCGATTAATTTGGTTGAAGACAATGGTTATATTATTGTAGAATCGGGAACATACCCAGTAAGTTCAACAATAAATCTAAACAAAAATAACATATCAATGTTAGGCAAACCAGATTCTATCATAAATCTAGAAACAAACAGTGTGGCGTTATTGTTAGGCGGCAGTGGTAACACAATAGAAGGTTTTACTTTCACAAGTGACCAGGCATACCCTAGCGAATTTATTCAAATTGGTGGCGATGATAATGTTATACGCAATAACATTATTTATGGACCGCAACAAGCAGGAAGTTCGGACACATGGGTTACAAACAGAGGAATAGTAACGCAAGGTGCAACTCAAAATAATTGGATAGATGGAAATATTTTATTTTCTATGCGTCAAGCAGGTTATTTGAATCCAAATTCAACAGGATATATCACACATAATGTAGTTTACAACACTCGTGGTTGGGTGGTTGACCAAGCGCTTATGCAATTTTCTGGCAATTCATGGGGAAGCCCATCAAACGCAGTAGACATTGCACTTCTATTTGGCACAACGACTTCTGTACCTTATGACTCTGTTACTGAATTGCAACGAAATAATAGTAGTGCAACAATCAGCGACCAACGATAAATTATTAATTTAAAAATTGATATTAAAACTGTGAATTAATATTTTAATAAAACAAATAATTGTATATTAAAAAATACTACACTAATTTATATATGTCAATTCATATTTAATTTTAAATATTCAAATAAAAATAAACTACCATAATTAAGAATACTACACTAATTTATAATAATTTATGGATATCATTTTATATATAAATTTTAAAATATTTTAACAAAAAAATTTTAATATATTTTAAACTAGAATATATTGTATTTAAAAATACTAAATTTTACAAATCTATAAATATAGTTATTTAAAATCATTTAAAATCTAAAATTTTAAAAAGTTAAAAAATAATATATTTGTTCTTATAAAAAAACTGAATGATATAAAAAATCCACTAGCTGTTTAATCACTAGTGGATTTTAATATTAATTGTCAATACCTAACTAGCACTAACTATAAATTCTAATTTGAAATTTGAAACATCCCAAAGTTTGTAGTTGTTAACATAAGAAACTTCTGGAATAAACACCATTTCTAAACGATAAATATATGTTCCTTCCTCTGTAAACGAATAGCCTGTTTCATTAGTAAAATCATATTCTACATCATTTACAAGAAGCTTCCAATTTCCAAGAACAGTATCACCATTTTTCACAACGAACGATTCAAGGTCAAAATAATCACCAAGTTTAAATACTTCGCCAATAGTTAGATTGTGTGTAATTTTTTCAGGTGCTAAATATACTTTAGTTCCATTATTAGCAGTAACATAATCAGTTTCTTCTAATTCATATTTGTTTGCCTCTACACGCAACAATTCTGCCAAATTTGTATCAGTAATAGAATCAATATTAGCAAAATCTGTATTTGTTGATGTTGCCGATAATGTAAATTTAATATCATTGTACATATAGTCATTATCTTCAAACTCCATATTTGCACTAATTGTTAAGATACTACCTTTAGTGTCTGTTGACCAAGTATGAGTAATGTTAGATAAACTATAATCACTTAACTGCGAATCATAAGTCTTTGTCAAATATCCAATACTAATATTTTCTAATGTGTCTTTATCTTGCTCTTGTAAATATGATGTATCACCATGTTTTAATGAATTATAATACAAATAATAACTAACTGAAATTTTTCCATCTATATCCGCAATAGCAGTGATAGGATACTGATTTTCAACTTCTTCTAAGTAATAATTCACTTTGTTTATAACAAAATCAAAACTTCCCGAGCCATTAGTAAATGGGAATGTTATACCATCCAATGAACTGGTCACAACAACACTATTTGTATCAATACCTTCTTTCAAAGAATATGCAATCGTATAAGTGGTTGCTTTAACTTGAGCGTTTGGAATATAAACATAATATCTATATCCAAAAGCATCAACTCTAATAGATTTTAACTCTGCGCCTTCAACTTCTTGATTTGTGTCTTTTTCTTTGATTGTTACATTCACTATATCAGTGAACAAAATTCCGCTATTATTACTTAATCTAAAAGAGAAATCCGCGTAATCTTCTGATTCAATATCTGAATTATATTGTGCTACTGAATAAGATTCTAAATTAAGCAAAGATGTCGAATCAAACTCACATTCATTCACATTAGCAGTATATTTTAACTCTAATGAATCATAATTGCTTTCATCTATATTATATAAACATTTAATTTCTGTGTCGGTATATTTAACATTTTTGTTTTCAAAACTTAAAAAGCTTAAATGTAAATTTTCTTTTGCTTCTGTAAATGTCATAGAAGGTTGATTGTCTATTTTTATTAATAGCAAATCCAAACTTGAATCATCTGTTTTGTAATAGCCTGAAACACTTTGTGCTGGTATACCGCTAACCAGTTGCTCAGCATATTCGTAATCAAATGTGGCAGTACCCCAAATTTTAGCCTCATCATCAGGATTCACAACAGATATTGTAGACTTATTGATTGTGATTGGATTTCCAATAGTATTATATTGCAATCTATAATTATTATCTTCAAACTTTATTATTGAAACATACTCACCTGCATCAATTTTGGTCGAACCATCATAATAGAGTAAAACGCTTTCTATTGAAGTTTGCACATCAGCAGTATTTGGCAATTCATATTGTCCATAAAGATTATTTGTGTCGTAAGTTGTTTTTAAACTTTCCCAATCTTCTTTATCAATCAAGTATAAATATTTATTTGCTAAATCTATTTCAACTTCGTCTAGTTTATCACTGTTCTTGTAAATGGTTAAACTGTCTAACAAATCGGTCGGCATATTAGCATAGTTCCATTCATTACTAGTTAAAGTGAACGCATAAGGATTGCCATATGTTGCTTTGCTTATGCTGATATTTATATAAGCAAATTGCCCTTTATAACTAATACTTATGTAATAACTACCTGCAGAATAATTTGTAGGTAAGCCTGATATAGAGTCGCTAGTTGTATAGTTTGAATCTGTATAAGTGTATGAATATGCGATGTCCCCTGCTGGAATATCTGCAATCTTAACATTCTTTGTTGAATTATCATTATAGGTAATTTTAAGATAGCCAGATTTAATATCATAAACTTCTAAATCATCTGAATATTCATACTGATAAAAACCAGCATCTTGCTGATTCGCATCCAAATATGTAATATGTGATAAAACAGGTTCATTGCTTGAATTCTTGTCATCTTTTTTGCACGCACCTAAAATTACTGCGCATGGCAAAATCAAAGCAAAGATAGCTAGCGAAAATAAAATTTTTCTTTTCATCTAATCCTCCATATATCGTGTTATACGCAAGATGATATGTTTTTGCTAGTTAATGTATAACTCTATAAGTATTATTACACATTTATACAAAAAAAATCAACTAAAGTAATTAATATTATTTAAAATAAGTTTTTAAATATATTTTTAAATAAAACACAAAATATTTTAATATATTTTTATAAATTTGAAAAGTTTATTATTTTATAGTTTTTAAAAATATTGATATAATTCTAAAAACTCAATTAATTTG